>NZ_JBFRJZ010000006.1:0-158163 GCF_041469125.1 Vibrio sp. 10N.286.51.E5
ACGGGTATTTTGAACGGTACTACGGGCACCGCAACCGCCGTGGCAGACAGTGGCGACACAGTGATAAGCAATGATTACGGCACATTGACCATTCGTGGCGATGGCAGCTACAGCTTTGTGGCGGACGGCAGCGATTCTCAAGCGTTGGCCACAGGAGCGACCGCGGACGTGGTGTTCACCTACACCGCAAGCGATGGCACGGTCAATCAAACCAATACCTTAACCATTACCGTGACAGGCACCAACGACGGTCCAGTAGCGATTGATGACACATATGAAACTCATAGTGAGACGCTGCTCTTCTCTGAGTCCTTTGAAAACATGACAAACACAGGTCGTTGGACTGTAGTAACTGGCGACGAACTAGATGATTGGGAAGCAACAAATGGTCTAGAGATTCAGCGTGACGGTCTCATAGCTGAAGCGACAGACGGTGACTACCTCGCTGAGCTTGATGCTCATCAAAACACCGCGATCACAACAAATATTAATACGTCAGACCAAGATAGCGTGCGTGTTGAATTTGATTACAACCCTCGACGAGACGGTAATTCATCTTCTGACATGACGTTTAAAGTCGGTGACACGTTAGTTACTGTTCACGCAGATGGATCTCTATCGGGTGCCGACGGACTTAATGTCCAAATAGGGCAACCTGACGCAAATGGTTGGTATAAGATCACGGCTGAGTTCGAAGTCCAAGGGGACGTTACGGACCTTACATTTGCAGGCGCTGGAGCTTCAGATAGCTACGGTGCGTTGTTAGATAACATTACAGTGACAGGTATTAATCAATCTAAACTTGTTACTGCTGAAGACACGTCTATCACGATTTCTTTTGATGAATTGTTAGCGAATGATACTGACATTGATGGTGATGAGCTCTCAATTGTTGTGGGTTCAATTACCTCCGCGACTAATGGTGAGCTGTTTGTCGACTACACAAACAATACAATTATATTCACACCGGATACCGACTATAACGGGGAGGCAACTTTTAAATATAAAGTGACCGATGGGAACGGTGGGGAAGATGAAGCAGAAGTTACGCTTAATATCACTCCTGTGAACGATGCACCAGTGCTGACAGGCGATCTGTTGGGTGAAGTGGATGAAGAAGGCAGCTATACCATTACGGCTGAGGATCTGGGCTACACGGACGTTGATGATACTGTCACAGGTGTGAACTTCACTGTCGGCAACGCGAGCAACGGCACAATTTTAGTCGGCGGTGTTCCGTCGAACCATTTCACTGTGGCGCAGTTGGCGGCGGGTGAAGTGACGTTCAAACATGACGGCAGCGAAACCAAGTCGGCGTCGTTCGATGTGAATGTTGAAGACGGCAACGAAGATGGTAGCACACCGGTAGACAGCACTTTCAACTTGACGGTGACGCCAGTGAATGATGCGCCGGAGCTGACAGGCGATCTGGCGGCGGAAGTGGACGAGGCAGGCAGCTACACGATCTCGGCAGCTGACTTGGGTTATACAGACGTTGACGATACAGACACAGGCGTGACCTTCACGGTCGGCAACGCGAGCAACGGCACAATCTTAGTGAACGGCGTCGCGTCAAGCAGCTTCACGGTGGCGCAGTTGGCGGCGGGTAAAGTGACGTTTAAACATGACGGCAGCGAAACCACGTCGGCGTCTTTCGATATTAACGTTGAAGACGGCAACGAAGATGGCAGCACACCGGTAGACAGCACGTTCAACTTGACGGTGACGCCAGTCAACGATGCGCCTGTAGCCATCAGTGATTCTTACAAAAACGTTCAAGAAACCATATTGCTCACTGAGTCATTCGAAAATATGGCAAACCCAGCGGGTTGGTCGGTTGTTTCTAAAGACCCATCAGAGGTATGGGACTTTACTAATGGTATAGAGATTGAGCGAGACGGCTTAATTGTTGATGCTACCGACGGTGATTTTTACGCAGAGCTAGACCCACATAAAAACACGGTGATGACGACATCAATTGATACGTCGGATCAAGACTCTTTGAGGGTAGAGTTCGATTATAACCCTCGCCAAGACGGCAACTCGTCGTCTGATATGACTTTTACTGTTGGGAATACAACTATTACGCTGCATGCGGATGGAACAGTGACTGCTCCAGAAGGCATTTCTGTAACACTAGATGGTCCGGATAACAAAGGTTGGTATCAAGCAAATGCTGAGTTTGATGTTAGTAGTGATGCTACTTTAATCGCTTTTGCTGGTGCGGGTAAATCTGATTCGCTTGGTGCGTTCATCGATAACATTACAGTTACCGGAATAGATGCACCCAAACTCATAACGGAAGAAGATCAGGCTCTTACTATTAGTGGTAGTGAGCTGCTAGCCAATGATTTCGATGTTGATGGGGATGACATAACCATTTTTTCTGTCAACGCAACCGATGCTACAAACGGTTCTGTTCAGCTGATAGATGGCAATGTCGTGTTTGAACCTAACCAAGACTTCAATGGTGAAGCGACTTTCGAATACACCATTGTTGATACTCATGGTGAAAAAAGCACTACGACAGTGACCGTTAATGTAACACCAGTAAATGATGACCCTATCGCGAACGATGATTCAAGAGAATTAGGTGATAACCTGATCGTCAATGGTAGCTTTGAAGACTATGAATCGGTATCAAATGCCGGTTGGGGTTCTCGAATCGACCAACTAGATGGTTGGTCCTACGATGCAAGAACTGGTGCTTTAGATTCAGTTCAAGAAGGCTATGCTGTTGATGAAACAGACGGCGATCGTATGATTGATATGGAAGGTAACGGTGACAATGTAACCCTTACCCAACAAATTCAAGGTGTGGAAAGCGGTACCCTATACCAACTGTCTTTTGATACGGCAATGTACGAAAGATTGCCGAGTGCTGAGCTTGAGGTCATTTGGAACGGCGAAGTCATTGCTACGATCACCCCTGAAAGCAACATAATGCAAACTCAGTTATTGGAATTATTAGGTGGTAGTGGAGATGGTTCAAATACCCTTTCATTTAGAGAAGTTGGTACTGAAGGCGACAAGAGTGGGACTTATCTAGACAATATCAAATTTCAAGAAGTGATTAAAAGCCTTCAGACACAAGAAGATATAACTCTCGATATCCCTAGTAGCGAGTTACTTTCGAATGATTCTGACGTTGATGGTGATACGTTAATTATTTTAGATAGTTTAGTGATTGATCCAACATACGGTCAGGTTGAGTTAATTGAGCTACAAGATGGTTCTCAAACCGTTCGTTACACTCCAGCGGATGACTTCAATGGTATCGCTACGTTTACTTACACAGTTTCTGACGGTAAAGGTGGTACTGATACCGCCGTGGTTACGATTAATGTCACTCCAGAAAATGATGCCCCAATATTTGTCAAAGATGGAGTGCCGATTGGCGATACTGATCAAATAAGTGTATCGACTAAAGAGGATAACTCTGTATCTGGTAAGGTTACTGCAACTGATATTGACGACACTGACCTGACTTACACGGTGAGCCAACCTACAAACGGTAGTGTTGAGATCGACCCTGAAACTGGCGAGTGGAAGTACACTCCGAACAACGAGTTTGATGGAGATGATTCATTTGTTGTTACCGTGTCGGACGGTAACGGTGGTACAGATACGGTTGTAGTGAATGTTGATGTATTACCTGTCGCCGAGCTAACTGTTAAGGCAGGCCAACCAGTGACAGAAGCAGAAGAAGCGTTCCTATCTTTTGAAATCAACCTAGATGAGCTTGTCTCTGAGAACGTTGGTCTTGCTCTTACACTAGGGGCGGTAGGGGATTCTGCAACTAAAGGTGTCGATTACGAAGACAATATTTACGTTAAAGATGGACAAGATTATAAAGCGCTTTCAGAGCAGGAGCTTGCCGATCTAATTATTGCTAGCGGCTCGGGTAGCTTAGAAGTCTTCATCAAGGTTCTTGATGATAAATTGCTTGAGGGTGAAGAGACTGTAACCCTAAAAGCTAGCTCAACTAGCGAGTTTGTTGAAAATGACAAACAGGACTCAGATACAGCTAAGATTGTCGATGAGACAGACACAAATGATAAAGATACCGTTACAGTTGGGCTGACTGGTCCCGATTCAGTTATTGAGGGTGATAAGACAAGCCCATTTACGATTACGCTAAGTGAGCAAGTGCCTGAAGATAGTGTGGTTACTCTTCAGTACTCTTACACAAACGCGAGCAATGAAGATATTGTTGAAGTTATAACTGTAAACGTAGACGCAAATACAAATACAGCGACCTTTGAGATTCAAACTGAACAAGACAACGAATACGAAGTCGGACAAGAGTTTAACGTTAGTGTTGTATCCGTAACTCAAGATGGTACCGATGTATTTGAGAAGCTAGATACGTCTAGCGCTGATAAAAATGTAGCTATTGACGACAGCCATGATAACCCGCCAAAAGCTGAAGATTTCTCTATTTCTCTCAATGCAGATGGCTCTTCGCAAGTTATTTTCGATACCGGAATGGGAGCTATCGAAGGAGATGGTACAGACCATATTTCTGATGACGAAGATGATAACGATAATGACGCAGATACAAATCTCGGTGTGATCATCACAGAGCTACCTGATTCAGGAACTCTTTACTATGTCGATGGTAATAACAAGGTTGAAGTGGTAGTTGGGCAGACGTATGCAGATCCTAACAACATCGTTTATGAAGATGACCAAGAATCAACAGGCTTCTTCTTAGGTGTTGATGATACATCCACATTAGATAAAGGCCCTCATAACACTGCAGAGTTTCATAACTGGGGTGATGAAGTAGATGCGTATACTCGCGAACTGAAGTTTGATAATGGTGATGTCGTCACCATTACCTCGGAAGGTCGAAATAACGTTGACGCCAAGCCTTTAGTACAGAACAACAGCCAGCAAGGCCATATGGGTTTCGGTATTGCATCGACTAATCGCGGTATTCACCAAGATGAGGTAATCGACATTGATTTCTCTTCACGTCCAGCGGACTCAGTAACGGTTGGTCTAAGCGGTTTGGGTGGCTGGTTTGCCCCAAATGCTGATGATAGTGTTCAATCAAGAGCCGAGATTACAGTCACCTTTGATTATGGTAATGGTGTCACAGAAGACAAAACCTTCCTTTATGATGACACCCACAATAATCAAAATGTCACGATTGTCGCTCCTGAAGGTGCTGAGATTGTTTCGGTGGAAGCAAGCACACAAGGACCAGGTAACTGGGAGCTGACTTCTCTTGAAGCTAAGGCGTCAGATTCATTCGAATATAAAGCGGTAGACAGTGATGGTAACGAAAGTGAAGTTAAGACAGTTACTATCGATAAGTCTGGTGACCTGAATGCGAATAACGATCCGCAAGGCTTCGAAGTTAAACTGGGTGAGTTCAGTGAAGACAACGACTCTCCATGGTCGGCTGAAGGTGCTGAGCTGAGTGCCAACTTCAATGGCCAAGATAAAGACTTTGCACACAGCGGTATTAAGATTGGTGTTGCCGGCAAAGTGGGTGGATTGGGTGCTCAGATTGAATATGATCGTGCAGAACAGCAATCTGAGAAGTTTGAAATCAATTTAGATAGCCCTGCGACTCAGTTTACATTTTCAGTATCTAACTTGTTTAAAAACGAAGGTAATGACGGTGATTTCACTGATAACCATGAACAAGGCAGTTGGGTAGCGTACCTCAATGGCGTAGCGGTTGCAGGTGATACGTTTATTGCTGAAGACGGTAACAATAAAGGTACTTACGAAATAACACCGCTTACTCCTGATGGTACGCCAATCGCATTTGATACTGTGGTATTTGAAGCAACTGAGTATTCCAACCAAGCAACGCATGATAATGATGCGTCAGATTACTTCCTAACTGGTTTTAAAGCCTCTAGTGAAGGCGCATATGCAGTGAATCAAGGCGGCATTCTTGAGATTCCAACATCGAAGCTTGCTGGCATTATCGGTTCTGAGCTTCTAAATAACGATATCGATTCAGATGGCGACAATCTACGTATTACCTATGTATACGGTGAAACGGAAGGTAATGCGTATATCAAAGACGGCATCGTATACTTTGATTTAACTGGCGATGACTTTGTCGGTGAAACAACGTTTAAATATCAGATTACTGATGATAATGGCCAAATCGCGAGTGCTGAAGTTAATGTTATCGTCAACCCTCTACCGACCCCTTCTAGTGTTGCGTCTGTAGACCTGCTAGCAGACTCAGTAGTTGAAGGTGATGATCTTGGCTTTAAAGTAATTCTGGATTCAAGTGCACTTGTTGAGTCTGTATTGGACGTTACTTTTGGTAAGAACACGGATGCTGCGAATGATTCGGGTGAAGAAAAAGATCTCGACTTGAGTCAGGTTCGTTTTACTAATGGCGTCACCTATGATCAGCAAAGTGGAAAACTGATTGTCCCAATTGGAGTGAAGGACTTTGCAATCTTGATTCCGACAATTGATGACAGTCTCCATGAGATCGCTGAAACCTACACCGTGACTGTTGATGGTGAATCTGCAGTGGGCAGCATTACTGATAACGATGAAGCTCCAACTATCGATACAGTGAGCAACGCGGTTAATCCAAATAATGAACAAGTAATTGAAGGCGATGTAGCTGTCTTCACCGTGAACCTAGTTAGCACAAGCAGTCAAGAGACTCGATTCGATTGGTCGTTAAACTCCGGTTCAGCTGAGCTCGGTGATAACAAAGATTTCACCAACAACGTAGAGTTCACTGAGGGCGTGACGCTTGTTAATGGTCAGCTTGTTGTGCCTGCGGGAGTAACGTCGTTTGACATCAAGATACCAACTAACGATGACGGCATTGATGAGTTAAATGAGAGTTTCACGCTCGAAGTGGGTGGCAAGCAAGGTATTGCAACGATCATCGATAATGATGAAGCACCGCAAGCACAGGACTCACATGTCATTGGCGATGAGGCACAAGCCCAAGGTTCATCGATTACGTTTGAGTGGGCCGATTTCAACGTTTCTGATGCAGATTCTAGTGAATTGTCGATTGTTATCACTAGTGCTCCAGGCGCGGGTGATATGTATCTGTACAACGAATCTACTGATGAATGGGTTCTGTTAAATACTGAAACGATTGGCACAGGAGTATCAGTAAGCCAAGAGCAGGTTGAACAAGGTTTCTTGATATTCAACCCAGTAAGCTATGAATCTAGTACGTCAATGTCTGATGAAGAGAATGTAGTAACTGGTAATAATCAACAAGATTATGCTGAGTTTAACTACCACAGTTCGGACGGCATCAACACCAGCTCTAGCACGACGATGTCGATTGATATTCGCCCTGATACGACGCTTGCCAAGTTAGTAGTAGATACACCAAATGTAGATTTAGATGAAGGTTTTAAGTTAGAGCAATGGGAGAACCTAGACTTTGATTACAACAATGGTAGCGGTGTCGCTCCGGACGTTGTTGAACAAGCTATCGAGTCTGCAGGTGCTGCCAACACTTCAGAAGTCACACAGACGCCAGACTTTGGCACTCAGAACTCTCCAGCTATCGAAAACATTTCGAGCAAACTTACTGGTTTGGTATTCCTAGTTGCTGGTGAGTCATACGTGTTTAGTGGTCATGCAGATGATTCATTTAGACTTGAAGTCGGTGGTGAAACCATGGCCTCTCAAACTTGGGGTGGAGGTGGTACCTATGAGTCTTCAGCCTTTGTACCATCGGCATCAGGTTGGTACACAATTACTGCATTCCACGACAACGAGGCTGGTCCAGGTAATGCCACTATCAGTGTCGCAGTTGGTGGCAATGAACCCGTAGACTTTAACACGGACAACTTTGATATTGTTCCTGATGTAAGTTCGCTTGAGGATAAAGTTAATATCGGGACACAGGTTGAACATGAATCCTTAGAGGGTGGTTATTACCCAGCGTTCGATATTAATGAAGGGCTGGAAGATACCTTTATCAATGTCTCTAAGATCACTACGCAGCTTGTTGATACCGATGGTTCAGAGACATTGAGACTCGTCGTGTCCGGTTTGCCTGAAGGTTCAATTGTTAAACTTGGAGATCAGGAGCTTGTTGTTAATGCTGATGGTGAAGTTGATATATCTGCTTGGTTAACATCAAATGGTACTGCCGAAACAGTGCTCACTGATCTGATGATTCAGGTTGATGAGCCAGGCACTTATAGCGTTAAGATTGAAGCTATTTCAGACGAGATTGTCGGCGATACCAGTGAGATTTCGAGCGGGGCCTTCGAGCTAATTGTCCATCCAGTACCTGTTGGACCAGATGCTGAAAGTAAGGAAGCCTTTGGACAAGAAGATGCTATTTTAGTGCTATCGATTGATGATTTTGGGATTGAGTCTGGCAACGATGTAGTGATAACTCATCAACCACTCGATGGAGCGTTGGTGATTAACCTTGGCACTGTTCAAGAGCCAAATTGGCAGCCACTAAACTCGACTCAGATTACTTCGGCTCAATTAACTTCAGGCGTGATAGGCTTTAATCCAGATGCTAACGAATCTGGTTATGACGGCTTCAATGTTGAAGGTGTAGGCAATAAATCGAATGACTACGCTGAAATTAAGTTCAAGGCTGTAAACGAGAATGGTACGTCAGAAGAACATACGCTTACGGTAGATATTACGCCTGTGGCTGATGCTCCTGTTGTTACTATTACTATTGGTGATTTGAAAACAATTCGAGTGGAACCTAGCTTCGATACATCTGACGAACAGGCCATTAAAGATCAATTTAATAATGGCACTCTACTAGAAATGGGTAACACGGGTAATATTGTTGAGGGACTCACCTCTAGTGGAGACGTGATTAATAACGCTGATACTACTGATGATCGTACTGACAAAGATGATTTGTTTATAGCGAAAGATCAGCGCAATCCAGATGATGTAGCATTGTCTCCCGTCCACTTTGTCGGTGATGTATCGGCGGGTACACAGGGAAGTGATACATTTATAGGAAGCGCTTATAACGACCACTTTGACGGAGGTATAGGCTCGAACGATGATCCTAACCAAGTGGACAGTGTTATTTATACAGGGGACATATCAGACTACGTTTTACGTTGGTTCCCTGCTGATGATCATAGTGAAGTTCCATATTGGATTGTTGAAGACAAACGTTTCATTGATACGGCCGACCAAGTAGGTGCTAGTGATAAAGAAGCTGGTGATCACCTTTATGAGATAGAGCAGATTGTATTCAAAGATACTATCGTGAGTTTGGACAATGAATCTGGCACTTATCAAATTCTAGAAGAGCAAGTTCTACTGATTGATGTGTCAGTTGCGCTTGTTGATGTCGATGGAAGCGAGATCTTAAGCGACAAAGTTGAACTAACCGGGATTCCTTCAGGGTTGAAGCTAGAAATAGATGGAGAGGTTGTAGAGCCAGTATCATCTGAGAATGGTGTTGCAACTTATGAGTTAGATATTGATGCTGCAGGTAACGTTCTTGGAGATGTACAGATTCGAGTACCTTTTGAGTACCAAGGCGACCTAGACTTTGAACTCAAGGCTACAGCAACTTCGGTTGAAGTGGATGGTACTTCGCAGGACAGTTATGCCACATCTTCTGCATCAGTCCGCAATCACAGTATATTAATGGGTGAAAGTGGATCTGATAACATCATTACTGATGAAAACAGTAACATTGTCATCGGCGATACATCAGGCTTGCAAATTATCCCAGGGCAGGATTACAACATCGCGTTTATTTTCGACACTTCCGGTAGTATGCAGGGTACGATTGCCGAAGCTAAGCCTGAATTGCAGGCGGCATTTGATAAGTTAGTTGAAAGTGCAGGCGGTGAAAACTCAGGTACTGTGAACGTGTTGCTAACACAATTTGAAACTAATGCGTCTCATGTCATTAGTATCGATTTGAGTTCAGCTAACCCTAAAACTCAGTTTGAGAACGCCCTCAACACGATAATTGATGACAACTCAGGACGAACCAACTATGAGGCTGGCTTCGATTCTGCGATAGACTGGTTTAATTCACTACCAGATAATGACGCGACTAATCATTCGTTCTTTATCACTGATGGTGAAATTAACCAAGCAACAGAGGATGATTTGGACGATGATGAACTTGATCAGTTCTGGATGTATGCGGATAAATCTAAGGGTGACGCTCTAAGCTTACAAGATATCCTTGGTTCCGATTTTGACCTAGCATCTTTGCAGCCATCAGGAAGCATAGAAGTAAATGGTGTTAAGGTTGTTGAATATGATAATGGTCATGGCCATAACCATGCGCACGTATATTCACCTTATCTAGATAACAATGGTAGTCGCGTTAGGCTTGGTACGTTGAAAATTGATGGTAATGAGCTTGTATTTAGGGATAAATACAGCGCTTCCGATACAGGCAGCAATAAGGTGACCCCACAAGCCGTTCACATGTTTAATATTTTAGCTGGTTTGTCTGCGGTACAGGCTATTGGCCTTGGTGGTAATGTCGACAAAGACACCTTAGAAATGTTTGATACAGACAAAGTGGTTGACCACAACATCAAAGTTGAAGACCTTGCTGAAGCAATCGCTGGAGATACGGTTCAGGCTGTTCCGGGAGAAGATACGATCACCGCACAAAGTGGTGATGACATATTGTTTGGTGATCAGCCAGTGCTGTTTGCTGATGACGGTTCGACAGAGCTAACGCTCCAAGAATATGTAGCTCAAAAACTCAGTTCGGGTTTAGCTGACGTTGATGCTAAGACGATTCATGATTACGTCACTAGTCACAAAGAAGAGTTCGGCACTGCGTCAGAAAATGATGCTGATGATGAATTGTCAGGTGGTGACGGTAACGATATCTTGTATGGTCAAGGTGGAGATGACACTTTAGATGGTGGCTTGGGTGACGACTTCTTATTTGGCGGAGAAGGCAGCGATACGTTGACCGGTGGGGAAGGAGCCGATTTATTCGCCTGGTTAGACAGAGACTTAGATGGAAGCGCTGATGTCATCAAAGACTTTGATGTGAATGAAGGCGATAAAATTGACCTTTCTGAACTATTTGAAGAGTTAGACTCAAGTGAAATCGATTCTCTTTTAGGTGATATTAAGGACTCAGTCTCATCTAATGGTAATGGTGGTTCTGTTGTTACCGTTACTAAAGGTGGTGATTCAGTATCGATTGAGTTTGAGGGAGTAGCGACGGATGACCTAGCCAACTACTTGTTTGACCAAAGTGGTCTAAAGTATACCGATGGGTAAATAAAAAGACCGAAGCATAAGCTTCGGTCTCTAGCCCAAACAGAAACCACCTTTGTGTAAGGTGGTTTTTATTTTTAGTCGCTATTATAAAACCTTACAAGCAAAACCTTTTAGGTAGAAGCCTTCTGGGTAAGCAGTGTCAGTTAGATGGTCAGCTGCTTGCTCGAAGCGTTCTACGAACTTAACAGTGCGGCCTGCGTCTAATGCTGCATCAGCGATGATTTTTTGGAACAAATCAGTACCCATTAAGCCAGAGCAAGAGTAGGTGAGTAGAGTGCCACCTGGTTTCAGGATTTGCATCGCAAGCATGTTAACGTCTTTATAGCCGTTCGCGCCAGATGTCAGGTTGTTCTTACTTGAAACGAATTTTGGTGGATCCATGATCACTACGTCGAACTTCGTGCCTTGGTCTCGGTATTCGCGAAGTAGTTTGAATACGTCTGCGTTTAGGAATACTGCACGCTTTTTCGAGATGTCGAACTCATTCAGCTCAGCGTTGAACTTAGCTGTATCAAGAGCAAGTTGAGATACATCAGCGTTGATTACACGCTTAGCATCACCTTTAAGGGCATACAGACCAAAACCACCTGTGTACGAGAAACAGTTAAGGACATCTTTGCCTTTAACGTATTTCATCGATTCTTTACGGCTATCACGTTGGTCCATATAGAAGCCCGTTTTATGGCCTTCGATAATGTTTACGCTGATTTTCACACCGTTTTCTTCAATGACCACTGATTTAGGTGGTTCTTCACCGTGAAGTACGCCAACAACTTGTTCTAAGCCTTCTTTTTTACGGACTGCTACGTCAGAACGCTCATAAATATTGCAGTCAGGGAAACATTCAATTAAAGCTTCAACAAGTATGTTCTTATTAAACTCAGCTCCGGCGCTAAGTAATTGGCATACGAGGAAATCTTGATATTTGTCGATTGTGATACCGGGAAGGCCATCAGACTCTGCTGCAGTAAGGCGGTAGCCAGTTAGACCATCACGTTCAATGATATCTTCACGCAAAGATTGCGCGTCTTGAATTCGTTTTACGAAGAATGCTTTATTGATTTCTTCTTTTTCAAATGTCCAAACACGAGCTCGAATTTGAGATTCCGGTGAGTAAGCCGCTTTTGCAAGCCACTGACCATTTTGAGTGTATACGTCTACAGTTTCACCTGATTTTGGCTCGCCTTCGACTTTATCGATACCGCGTGAAAATACCCATGGGTGTTTACGGCGTAGTGATTTGTCACGGCCTTTAGCTAGATGAATTGAAGGAGTCATAATTTACTCTGTTTGTTGAATTTGAAGGAGGGGTATTGTCGAGGAAGTACAGTTGAAAAGCAAATAAGAAAGGGCTGCACAAGCAGCCCTAGTAATGATTAATCAGCACATACTGGCTAGATATAAGTATTAAGCTTTGAGACCTGTCAGCAAACCTTCCATCGTATCACTTTGTTTACGAAGTTGGTCAACATTGGAATTGCTCTTACTGATCATTTCACAGATGCTATCTGACTGATGACGAATCTCCTCAACACTTTGAGCTATGTTATCTGCAACAACACCTTGCTCTTCCGCGGCTGTAGCAATCTGAGTACTACTGTCTGAGATAGATTGATTCTTTTCTGCTAAAGAGCCGATCTCGACATTCACTTCTGACATCAGTGTCTGGCCTTCATTAGCGTTGTTTACCGTTATTTCCATCAGTTTGGTTAGTGATTGGCTGTTACGTTGTAATGATTCAATCATGCTTTGGATTTCAACAGTTGCTTGTTGAGTACGACCTGCAAGGGCACGAACTTCATCGGCAACAACAGCGAATCCACGACCCTGCTCGCCGGCACGAGCGGCTTCGATAGCCGCGTTCAATGCGAGTAGATTGGTCTGCTCTGAAATGCCATTGATGGTTGTGACTACTTCATCGATCTGCGCCGCGTTGGCATCCAGTTCTTCTACTGCTTGTGAAGCGGACTGGATCTCTTGAGATAGGCTAGAGATAGACTCCAGTGTATTTGAAACCTTGACTTGACCGCTCTGAGCAACGCCGCGAGCGTCCATCGTTTGTGAGCTAGACGCATGAGCAAGGGTAGCGACTTCGCGAATGGTAGCCGCCATTTGTTCCGTTGCACTTGCTAAGCTATTCAGGTGTTCTTGTTGGTTACCTGAGATGTCTGAACTTTGTTGTGTTGACTGGTTCAAGTCCGAGCTGATCTGCTGCATGAGAGCGACAGACTCTTGGATTGATAGAACCATGTTTTGTTCACGCTCCGCAACTTTATCGATTGTAATCGCGATTTCACTGAACTCGTCACGAACTAAGAAGTAGTTCATGCGGCAAGTTAAGTCGCCATTCGCAAGCGTGTTCAGAGCTTTGTTCATAGAGAACATCGCGCCGCCAATAAAGGTCATGATGTAGTAAACACCTAGTGCGATAAGCGTTAGGGTTACAGCGATGATAGAAACCTGAGTCGTCGATAGAGCAGACCAAAGGTTTTGGTCATGGTTAGCAACTAGGCTGAACGCTCCATTCATCACTGAAACAGAACCAGCACCGTAGCCTAAAGAGATGGTTTCAGAGCTGCTGACAAGCTGAGCTACTTGATCTTTAGTGAGTTGACCCGCTTCGATAAGCCCTTTCATCAAGAGCATTTCTTCTTGATAAAGGTGAGCAAGTAAAGAGTCCGCGGCACTATCTAAAACGAGAGTTAATATAACCAGGGCGAGAAGAGGCAATAAGAAGAGTAGATAGAACTTTTCTTGGATTTTTAGGTGAATGAGATATTTGTCAATCCAACGAAATGGGATTTCTTTCATAATCGTTATACTCGAAGTAAGTCCACCAATAAGCGGTGAATGAATAGAAACTCGACTATATCATTCATATAATTTATGAGGCAACGTTATGGAAAGTTCACAATATATTTTTGTCGTGTCAGGCGTAGTTCAATGTGTTGGGTTCCGTTACCACACCAGTAGGCAGGCGCAAGCTATGGGTCTCTCAGGTTATGCAAAGAACTTAAATGATGGTCGAGTTGAAGTGTTAGTTGTCGGAGAGAGTCAGCAAATTGAGAAGTTACATGCTTGGCTCTATATTGGCCCTTCGAGCGCAACAGTAGACAACGTTGTGATGCATCAAGTTAAAGATAGTGAGCGCCAAGACGTACGCATAGGGGCGTTTAAAATACTGTAGTTGTAGCACTACAGTATTTTATATTGAACGTAACTTAATGACCTAAAGCGGGTTAGGTTTTACAAGCACTTTGCTGGTTTAGGTAAACCGGCGAGCTTGGTCGCTTGTTTTGCAGGGCCTTTTTTGAATAACTTGAAAAGGTACTTACTATTGCCTTTTTCTGGGCCGTGAGCTTTTTCCATTGCTTTAACGAGCATGCGAACCGCTGGTGAGGTGTTGAACTCTTCGTAAAAGCTCCTTACAAAATGTACGACTTCTAAGTGTGCATCTGTAAGTTCAATCGCCTCGTCTTGAGCAAGAATTTCAATCATGCCTTCTTCCCATTGCGTGTAATCCAATAGGTAGCCTTGAGCGTCGGTTTCGATTTGCTTGCCGTTATATTCAAACATGTTTAATCCAGAATCCAATTAACTATGCGGATAGGGTACATGACCAAGTTTGTCTTTCTCAACAGAAATTGTAGCTATCCAATGAAATATCGTACTTATAGATACAAAAAAGCCCAAGAGGTAGGCTCTTGGGCTAGATATTATTCAATGATGGGAACGATTAGTCGTCGCTGCCCATGATGCCTAGGATGCTTAGTAGGCTGATGAAGATGTTGTAGATCGATACGTACAAGCTGATCGTTGCAGAGATGTAGTTTGTTTCACCGCCACGAATGATGTTTTGCGTTGTAAGCAAGATAACACCAGTCGAGAACAGGATGAACATACCGCTCATTGCCAATGATAGTAGAGGCATTTGTAGGAAGATGTTTGCAACCATACCTACAAGTAGTACTACGAAACCCGCTAATAGCATGCCATTAAGGAACGACAGGTCACGCTTAGTTGTTAGTGCGTAAGCTGATGCGCCCATAAACGCCAGTGCTGTACCGCCAAGTGCAGTTAGGATGACATCACCCATGCCTGCGCCAACGTACATGTTTAAGATTGGACCGATGGTGTAGCCTAAGAAACCTGTAAATAGGAATGTGAAGACTAGACCCATGCTGTTGTCACGGTTCTTTTCTGTTAGGAAAAGTAGGCCGTAGAAGCCAACTAGCATGATAATAAGACCCGGGCGAGGAAGGTTCATCGCCATGGATACGCCTGCTACAACAGCAGACCAAAGTAGTGTCATAGACAGTAATGCGTAGGTGTTACGCAACACTTTATTGGTTTGCAGAGCACTTTCTTGAGATGCTGTGCGTGAAAACATAGGGCTGTTCATAATCTTCCTCGTAAGGTGACTTCAATAGTTATTAGTACATTTATGGGGGTGAAAGTTCGAAAAATCAAGTCTCTCATTCCTCTTGTATACGTAAAATAATAATCAAAATAGTCGGTTAAGTGTTTCTGAAGGTGTAACAAAGTATTTCTTAAAGTGCAGTTAAGGTTCGTTGTTCAATTTTAATCGCACTGAATCGCTGTTTATAATCTTGAAAAACTAATTATAACACTGAAAACAAAGAGGCGACCTAAGCCGCCTCTGTAGTTTATGCATCATAACACATTAGTGGTGTAAGATTTGGCTTAAGAAGTTCTGCGTTCTGTCTGATTGTGGGTTTTCAAAGAAATCGACAGGGTTGTTCTCTTCTATGATTTCACCGGCATCCATGAAGATAACGCGATCCGCGACCTCTTTAGCAAAGCCCATCTCGTGCGTTACACAAAGCATCGTCATGCCTTCTTCTGCAAGCTCAACCATTACGTCTAACACCTCACGAACCATTTCTGGATCGAGCGCCGACGTTGGCTCATCAAACAGCATCACTTGAGGGTTCATACACAAAGAGCGAGCGATAGCTACACGCTGCTGTTGACCACCTGAAAGCTGACCTGGGAACTTGTCCGCTTGCTCAGGGATTTTTACGCGCTCTAGGTACTTCATTGCAATCGCTTCGGCTTCTTCTTTTGGCATCTTTTTGACCCAGATTGGAGCCAGAGTACAGTTCTCTAATACCGTCAGATGTGGAAACAGATTGAAGTGTTGGAAACACATGCCGACATCTCTACGCACGGCTTCGATGTTCTTTAGGTCTTCCGTTAATTCATTACCTGAAACGAAGATATGACCTTTTTGGTGCTCTTCTAATCGGTTGATGCAGCGGATCATCGTTGATTTACCAGAGCCTGAAGGGCCACAGATAACGATTTTCTCGCCTTTTTTAACTTCTAAATTGATGTTCTTAAGTACGTGGAATTCACCGTACCACTTGTTCATGTCTTTCAACTCGATCATAAGACCTTGAGAGTTGTTTTCTGTCTGCTGCGTCATAATACGTCCTTGATCTTGTTAATTATCGTTTGTGACCGGTGTGAAGTCTGTTTTCTAGCCATATCGAATATCTCGACATGCCAAAACAAAACACCCAGAACACTAACGCGACAAATACATAACTTTCTGTTGAATACCCAAGCCATTCAGGGTCGGTATTCGCGGCTTGGCCAATTCCTAGTACATCAAACATACCAATAATCAAAACAAGACTGGTATCTTTAAACAAACCAATGAAGGTGTTCACAATTGAAGGAATCGTGATTTTAAGAGCTTGAGGTAGAATGATAAGCCCAGTCTTTTTCCAGTAGCTTAACCCCAGAGCATCAGCTGCTTCGTATTGGCCTTTTGGTATTGCTTGTAGACCACCTCGAATTACTTCGGCCATGTAGGCTGCACTGAATAGAACTACCCCTACAAGTGCTCGAATGAGCTTATCGGTTTCTGTCCCTTCTGATAAAAAGAGTGGCAGCATTACTGAAGCCATGAATAGAACTGTAATGAGCGGTACGCCACGCCAAATTTCGATGTATACGGTACACATACTGCGAATGATCGGCATCTCTGAGCGGCGCCCAAGAGCAAGTGCAACACCAATAGGGAGTGACACTACAATACCAACAAGTGCGATGACCAGTGTAACCAGTAGGCCGCCCCATTTATGGGTATCAACAACTTCTAACCCAAAGACGCCACCGTATAGCAAGCCAGCAATGATAAATGGGTAGATGTTGACGAAGAACAACCAAATCCACGTACGTTTAGGTGTTTTTTCATAAGCCAGTAAGGCTACAAAAATGGCCAACGTTGCATAGAAGAGGCGAGGTCGCCACAGTTCAGCTTCTGGGTAGAAGCCATACATGAATTGGTCCCAACGAACGCTGATAAAAACCCAACAAGCGCCTTCGCTAGTACAGGCATCACGTGTGGTTCCTATCCAGTCGGCACTGATGAATGCCCAATCCGCTATTGCCCATAATAGGGTGAAAGCAAAGTAAGCAAGAATCACAGTGACGACGCTGTTAACAGGTCCATTAAATAGATTTTTTCTTAACCAACCGACTGGCCCAACGGTATTCGCTGGAGGCGGAAGATCAGGTTGAAATTGATGTGTACTCATCTTATCTCTCCACCAATGCTACTTTGCGGTTGTATATGTTCATTAGAGCGGACGTTAATAGGCTCAAGGTTAGGTAGACGCCCATTGTCATCGCGATTACTTCGATAGCTTGTCCAGTTTGGTTAAGTGTTGTTCCTGCAAATACAGAGACAAGATCAGGATAACCAATGGCCATCGCAAGTGATGAGTTTTTGGTCAGGTTTAGATACTGACTGGTTAGTGGTGGGATAATGATTCTTAATGCTTGTGGAATAATGACAAGCTTTAGAGTTCTAGAACGTGGGATGCCTAGAGACATCGCAGCCTCAGTTTGCCCATGGTTTACCGCGTTAATACCTGAACGAACAATCTCAGCAATGAACGCTGCTGTATAGATACTTAAAGCGAGCATCAATGCAGCAAGCTCAGGGATTATCGTAACACCACCCTTGAAGTTAAACCCTTTCAACACAGGGTAATCTGCAGAGATAGGCATGCCCATAACAAAGTAAGTTATCAACGGTAAGCCTAAAATCAACGCAGCGGCAATTCGCAACATCGGTGTTTGTTGGCCGGTCAGTTTCTGTCTGTTCTTAGCCCAGATGTTGATAATAAACGTAGCGATAATACCGACAATCAATGATGCGATGACAATGCTACTGCCTTGCTCAAAGACTGGAGCAGGGAAGTACAACCCGCGTACGTTCAAGAAAATTGCTTCACCTAGACTCATACTTTGACGAGCAGAAGGCAAGGCTTGTAGAACGGCGAAATACCAGAAAAAGATTTGTAATAGCAGAGGGATATTTCGGAATATCTCAATGTAGACAGCTGCAAATCGGCTAACTAGCCAGTTTGAAGAGAGTCTAGCGATACCCATACTAAAGCCCAGCACTGTCGCTAGCATGATGCCGAGTACTGAAACCAAAGCGGTATTGAGAAGACCGATAAAGAATGTACGACCGTATGAGTAGGTCTCGTCGTATTCAATCAGTGTTAAGCCGATACCAAAACCAGCTTCTTGTGAGAGAAAATCAAAACCAGTGGTGATACCACGGGAATCTAAGTTTGTGAGTGCATTATTTACAATCGTGTAAAAGAAAGCACAAAGCGCCCCGACGGCGATAATTTGGAAAATGATGGAGCGAAAAGTGGGGTTGTAAAATAAGTTGGCACTTTTGGGCTGTGGCTTTGCCTGAGCTGGAGAAATAGTTTCATTAGGTTTCATACTACTATAACCTCAAATCCATTTAATAAATAGGGCGGAAAACTCCGCCCTAATTGATGCTTGAAAATTTATTAACGGATTGGTGGAGCGTACATAAAGCCGCCCGCATTCCATAATGCATTTACACCACGAGAGATTTGAAGTGGAGAACCTGTACCAACAGTACGCTCAAAACTCTCACCGTAGTTACCAACTTGCTTAATTACTTGGTAACCCCAGTCGTCGCGAATGCCAAGGCCTTTACCTTTAGGACCGTCTACACCAAGAATACGTTTGATGTTTGGATCTTTTGACTTAAGCATTTCGTCTGCATTTTTAGAAGAGATGCCGTATTCTTCCGCGTTAATCATTGCTGAAAGTGTCCACTTAGCAACGTTAAACCATTGGTCATCATCCTGACGAACAACAGGGCCTAGAGGCTCTTTAGAGATGATTTCAGGAAGTACTTCTGCAGATTTAGGATCAGCTAGGTTTAGGCGAAGTGCGTATAGACCAGATTGGTCAGTCGTTAGCACGTCACAACGACCTGCGTCGAAACCTTTCGATGTTTGTGCTGCCGTATCGAATACCACTGGCTTGTAAGACATGCCACTGTTACGGAAGTAATCGGCTAGGTTAAGTTCAGTTGTTGTACCTGATTGAACACATACAGAAGCGCCATCAAGCTCTTGAGCACTTGTTAGGCCAAGTTCTTTTTTAACCATGAAGCCTTGACCATCGTAGTAGTTAACGCCTACGAAGTTCAGACCTAGAGCAGTGTCACGATGTAATGTCCATGTTGTGTTACGAGATAGTACGTCGATTTCGCCAGATTGAAGCGCAGTAAAACGCTCTTTTGCTGTTAGAGGTACATACTTAACTTTAGTCTTGTCACCGAGTACAGCCGCTGCAAGAGCTTGACAATACTCAACATCAATTCCTTCCCATTCACCTTTTGAGTTAGGGTTAGAGAACCCTGGAAGACCGGTACTTACACCACAAGTTAGAAAACCTTGAGATGTGACTTTGTCCAGAGTGCTTTCTGCCGCTGATGCCGATGTTGCCATCATCGCAGTTGATGCAGCTACTACTGAAGCAAGAAGTGTTAGTTTATTTGTCATTTGTATCCTTCCTTGTTAACCAGGTGACACCTGATACTCGTGCTCGTTTGAGTTTCTCTTATGTGTTGCGTTTTCTATGACCTTGTTGTTCAAATTAAACGAGTTGCATTTTGCAAATGAAACTGTGTGCGATTTAAACAACTGTTTATAAGGTTAGGAAAGGATCCGTAGTTTCACAAATGTATAATTTAAAAAGAATTTTGAATGAAATCACAAATCCGAACACAATTAGAATGACCAAATGTTAAGTGAATGTAAATAGTGCAACGGTTCACACTGTTGGTGCAACGAGATTTAGATTTTTATATTGATAATCGACTAGATAAATATTCTGAATCCACATCACAATGATGAAATATTAAACTTAAGAAATGTTGAAATTTGGTCAATAAATATTTTTATTACACTTCGATAGTTATGAATATGCTCCAAATTTGGTAGCATGGCTGAATAGTTATTGAAGTAGTCTCAAGGAAGAACATGCGTTATTTCCCAATGTTTTTGGATGTAGAAAATAAGCCAATCTTAGTGGTTGGTGGGGGTGAGGTTGCTTGCCGTAAAGTCGATAGCTTACTACGAGCGGGAGCGGATGTGACTTTGGTGTCTCCCAAGGTAGCGCCTTACTTAAAGCAGCTTGTGGACGAGAACAAGCTTCACTGGGTTCAAAACTTTTACTCGTCACAGATCATATCGAAAAATTACTTGCAGGTTTGGGCCACAACAGACAACCCAAGCTTGAATCACCAAGTGTATAATGATGCGAAAAAACTGGGCATTTTAGTCAATGTGGTTGACGATCTTCCTTACTGCGACTTCATCACACCTTCGATGATAAATCGCGGCAGAATCCAAATTGCCATCTCTAGTGGCGGGGCATCACCTGTTTTAGTAAGAAATATCAGAGAAAAACTCGAAACGGTATTGCCACAAAACATAGGTTTGATAGCAGACTTCGGTGCATCAAAACGCAATTCAATCAAAGAGTCATTCCCAACCGTCGACGAGCGTCGTAAATTTTGGGAGCGTTTCTTGTCATCCAGCTTTATCGAGCAGGTGAATGACAGAGAGCAGTTAGAGTCTTACTACCAGCAAGCGCTAACCGAAGGCATTGATAGCGAAGGGCAGGTCACTTGGATTGAATTCGAGCAAGATGTCGAGCTGTTGTCTATGAAGGCTTTACGTTTGATGCAGGAGGCAGAGCTCGTACTTTCACCGAGCGATTGTCCATTTGAATTTATCGACCTGTGCCGCCGAGATGCAGAAAGAGAGAGCTACGCCAACAGCGGAGAGCTATCAACCAAGCTTGAGCAAGCAAGAGCAGAGAAATTACGAGTGTGTGTGTTTATTCCACCAGCAAGCGTAGAGTTTAATCTGTTGGTCGGCAAAGACCTAAAATTGTCACCAGCCCAAGTACTCAGTTGAGGTAATTGCTTCTAGTTGAAATGAGAGCTTTCTGGTTGTTTGAAATCGGCTAGAGGCTCGGAATAAAACTAAAGCTGGACCAGATAAATAAAAAGCCACTTCAAAAGAAGTGGCTTTTTGCTATTTCAAACACGACATTGTGCTGATGAATGAGCAACCCAAATAGGCGGTCACTCAAACTCAAAAATTAGTCGCGGAAGTTGTCAAACTGGAAAGGTTGACCAAGTTCACCGCCGCGAACTAGAGCCATAACAGCTTGTAGGTCATCACGCTTCTTACCAGTAACACGAACTTTGTCGCCTTGGATAGAAGCTTGAACTTTAACTTTGTTGTCTTTGATTAGCTTAACGATCTTCTTAGCGACATCAGTTTCAATGCCTTGCTTAAAGATAACCGTTTGGTGCCAAGTGCGACCTGTTTGGTCTGCCGCTTTCGCTTCCATCGCGTTAGGATCAACATTACGCTTCGTTAGGTTGCTGCGAAGGATATCGCGCATTTGCTTCAGTTGAAAATCGTCTTGAGCAGTCAATTTTACTGATTCATCTTTGTAATCAAAGCTTGCGTCAACGCCGCGGAAATCGAAACGAGTCGATAGTTCACGGTTTGCGTTGTCTACTGCGTTACGCAGTTCTACTGCTTCTACTTCAGAGATAATGTCAAATGATGGCATTGTGTTGTTTCCTTAAGCTAAGTTTCTATCTTTAATTGCTGTTGCAAGCATGTCTAGCATTGTTGCAGTATCTTCCCAGCTTAGGCATGGGTCAGTAATCGACTTGCCATATTCTAGGTTGTTAATGTCTGTCATTGGCTGGTTGCCTTCAATAATGAAGCTCTCTGCCATAATGCCTGCAATTTGGTTCTTGTTAGATTTAATTTGCTCACAAATGTCTTGTGCAACTTCTAACTGCTTACGGTGTTGCTTCTGACAGTTAGCGTGGCTAAAGTCTACAACCAAACGTTGAGGTAGATCGAATTCAGCCAGTTGCTTACATGCAGTATCTACAGATTCAGCGTCGAAGTTAGGGCCTTTATCACCACCACGTAGAATAACGTGACCGTATGGGTTGCCAGAAGTACGGTAAACCGTCATGCGGCCGTTCTTATCTGGAGAGTAGAAGTAGTGTGAAGCATGTGCTGCACGAATTGCATCGATAGCAATCTTGATGTTGCCGTTGGTCGCGTTCTTGAAGCCAACAGGGCAAGACAGTGCAGAAGCCATTTCACGGTGAATCTGAGATTCAGTTGTACGAGCGCCAATCGCACCCCAAGTGATAAGGTCTGCAATGTACTGACCTGTGATCATATCAAGGAATTCAGTCGCGGTAGCGAGGCCAAGCTTGTTGATATCTAGCAGAAGCTTACGAGCTTTGCTCAAGCCTGTTTCAAGTGCGTATGAACCATCAAGGTTAGGATCTGTAATCAAACCCTTCCAACCTACAACAGTACGAGGCTTCTCGAAGTAGGTTCTCATTACAACGAACAGTTCATCTTTGTACTGGTCTTGAATTTTGCTTAGGCGCTCAGCGTAATCAAGTGCCGCATCTGTATCGTGAACAGAGCAAGGGCCTACGATAACTAATAGGCGGTTATCACGACCAGTTAGGATATCTTCGATTTGGCGGCGAGAATTTTTAATGCGCTCAGCAACGTCGTCAGTAATAGGGTGTGCATTGCCTAGTTCGGCAGGAGTTGGCATAGGACCCAGAGCTTGGGTTCTCAACTCATCAGTTTTTAATGGCATGTGATAGCTTTTTTATTCTATTGCGGAGTGGTTAAGATAACGGAATTGAACAGAGGAATAAACTCTATTGAGTCAAAGTTATCTCAGTTATTGCTAATATTCTTATTTTTATCAGCAGGCCAGCGTCAAATAAGGGATTTTCACTTGTATTAACAGGCAGCTATCGGTATTTTCGTTTGAACACAACATAAAAATGCTGGAGCAGCAATGACTCAAGAAAATCAAAGCACTTTGCACCCAGAACTCGTCTTAGGTGATGTGCTGCCTTCTTACAACGATAATAATAATTCTAACCACTTATACGTTTCATTATCAGAATTAGTGATGGATCGTGTCTTCTACCACCCAAGTATCGAGAGTCACTTAGATACTTTGACTGATATTGAAAAAACGTCTTTAGAAGCGATCCTTGGCGATAAAACAGTCGATGAGCATTTTGTTTCGACCTTAGTGATTGCCATTCAAGCTGCCGTTCAGCCAAATCACACTTCTGTTCGTATCGCATTAAGCAGTGCAGACAGCTATGGATTCCGTTCGCTGCTTGGCGGGAACTGTGAAGCAGAAGAGATTAACCCTGCACTAGGTGTTCGTGGCGTTGCTCGTTACGCGACACCAGAATACAGCAAGGCTTTCGCTTTAGAATGTCAGGTTATTAAGGCATTACGTGAGCAGGGCATCAACGTTGAAGTAGTTGTGCCTTACGTTCGTGCGTTAAGCGATGCCGCTAAGATTATTGACCTGCTTGCCGAGCAAGGGCTACCACGCGGCCTTAACGGTTTGAAAGTACTGTTCTCGTGCGATGTGCCGTCTGCAGTGCTACTGAGCGAACGTTTACTGCATTACTTCGATGGTGTAGTGGTAAACGTTGATAGCTTAGCGTCTTTCACTTTAGGCGTAGACAAACACAATGAAGCTCAGCAGCACGCTTTTGATCCACAAAACGAAGCGGTTATTACCTTGTTGGATATGATTGTTAAAGCAACCCTGAACGCGAAGAAGCCAGTGCTGCTAGTAACTCAAGGCTTAGTGGATTACCCACGTCTACAAGGTTACATAGCTGATCTTGAATGCGTAGAAACGGTCGTGACTGCGTAAATCGATTAGCTTGCCTGATAAGCCGACTTAAGGCGCTAATGCTTTGAGAATGAAAGAGATATCATTGTGCGATGATATCTCTTTTTTGTAACATTTTTTTGACATCTCTATCGCTAATCGATTAACTGGTCTGATGACTGATTTGACTAGGTAATCCGAATGTTGACCCCTCTACAAAAAGCAAATTTCTACTTAAGCATGTTTGGCTTTTTCAAAGTCCCACTTATCTGGTTGTGCCGACCAAAACTACTCGCGTTGGACAACCAACATGTTGAAGTGAAAATCCCGCTTAGAAGGCGTACTAAGAATCACCTTAACAGTATGTACTTTGGCGTTTTGGCTGTAGGTGCGGATGTTGCGGGTGGGTTTCTTGCGATGAGCAAATCTCAGCAGCAAGGTGAAAAGATCTCGTTGGCTTTTAAAGAGGTGACGGGTAACTTTTTGAAGCGCCCTGAAGGTGATGTGCATTTCACTTGTAACGACGGTGAGCTGATCAACACTATGCTGGCAGAAACCATGTCGACCGGAGAACGGGTCAATCAACCCGTAACCATTATCGCGACTTGCCCATCTTTACATGGTGACGAGCCGATGGCGGAGTTCACGCTTACGCTTTCAATTAAGAAAGTCCCTTCAAGAAAATAGCGATTAAATAATAGATTTTGGTTTAGAAGTCATGGGTAACGTTGAAGAGATAAAACAACGGTATGTGAATGGTTTCCACATACCGTTATAGAGAACTTTATAACGGCTCTATGACTCTTGAGTGATCTGCTCAATATCAACTATTTTTGAACGGTTCATAACGATCTTCCAACGGTAGTAGGTTGGTTCGTTATCATGGTTGTTCTCTTTAATGATCAGGTTGAGAAGATGACGCTTTTCTACTGATTCGCGGCTCACTTGTCCTTCATTCAAGCGGTAGATCTTGTTTGAGCCTTTATCCATCAACCGTGTCAGCGCTCTTAGGCTGATCGATAACGTTTCACGAGTCTCCTCATAACCACTCATAAAGGTCGATGTCGACATCTCAGTATGAGAGCGGTAATGCAAGATTTGCTCTTCACGTTGTACCACACGCTTTTTACGGATCGACTGAATGCGATCTGCAAGCTTAGAAAAATTTGCGTAGTCCAACCATTCCAGTTTATGGCCTACTGACTTGTTGGTCGTTGGATCATAGTAACGACGCTTCCATTTTGGCTTGCCTTTACGCAGCCAGCGCCAAAGGATGTCTCTCAAGTCATCTTTAAAGATCTCACGCAGTGCGTAAATGAAAGACATTGCCACGATGAAAGAGGCGGTAATCTCACCAAGAAAGTCACGAGCCAAGATCACAGTAGTGGTCACGACAACCATCACCAAACCGGTCGCGATGCCTTTCACGGCACGCTTAACGTTCTTACCCATCGACGTTGTCTTTTCTTTAAGCACGATAGGGTGTTCAATCAAACGACGCAGCAAACGCATCTTGTTACTCAAGCGGGTAACGTCCTCTCGAACTCTTGCTGAGTTGTAGCGGTTCAGTTTACGGTGCGCGGTCTCTTTATCACAAAGCGTTAAGAGTCGTTCTTTAATCGTTGAATACTCACTACCTCGTGGCATGTGTGAAACTAGCGATAGGAACTTTTGCTCGGTATACCAAGATAGGTAGTTATCGATATTAGCGTAGTAGCGCTTGAGATTTTCTTCGTAAGGGATGCTTCGGCGTAGCTTCTTCAAGATATCTAAAGCCAATTCAATGACTTCATCTACTTCATCAGCCGTTACGTCGTCACTATCAGTTTTATTTAAGCTGCTGACTGCTTTATCTAACGCGATAACATATTGGTAGGCAAACAGACTCAAACTGACACGATACTGTGTTGTAGATAAGCGTCCACGTTTTGCCAAGCGACTGTGTACCAAAGGTAAAAGTGTTTTGTCACTATAGTAGGCACGTTTTTGAGTGATTGAGCTGTAGAAAAAGGCACTTTCAGAAAGCACTTCAGGAGTCAGTCCAAGTTCACCGGGAATGAATAGATAAACGTCCATGTCGAGCTTTTTGGTCTTAGCCATGGCATGGTTAATTTTAAGTGTTATCGCATCTTGTTTATCAACGGTGATCAACGATGTCTCCTAGAATGTAAAAATATGAATGAAACTAGCGAAAGCATATCAGAGATCACGTATAATCTCCGCCAAATTTAAAGTAGAGACAACCTTGATGATTAATATTGGTCAAATAAACAACTTAGAAGTAGTAAAACAAGCAGACTTCGGTGTATTCCTTGACGCGAGCGACTATGGAACCGTGTTGCTGCCGAAACGATTTACTCCTGAAGGTGTTGAAATTGGTCAAAAGCTAGATGTTTTCTTATACATAGATTCTGACAACCAGATCGCTGCAACGACTGAAAAACCAATAGCTCAAGTAGGCCAGTTTGGTTTGATGACGGTTGAAGGTGTTAACAGCACTGGTGCATTCATGAACTGGGGCGTGAAAGGTAAAGACCTTCTTGTTCCTTTCAGCGAGCAGCGTGGCCGTTTAAACGAAGGTCAGTCAATCTTAGTATATGTGTATATCGATAAAGCATCGAGCCGTATCGTTGGTACAACGAAGTTCAACAAATGGTTAGACAACACGCCTGCGACTTATAAGCAAAATGAGCAAGTCGATCTCATTATCGCTGAGCGCAGCCAGTTAGGTTACAAAGCGATCGTGAACGGTGAACACTGGGGTATGATTTTCCCATCTGACATCATCGGTAAGCTGTTCATTGGTAAAACACTAAAAGGCTACATTAAAAACGTTCGTGAAGAAGACGGTAAGATTGATTTGTCTCTTCAGAAGGTTGGTGTGGCTAAGATGGATGACTTAAGCACTAAGGTTCTTGACCTGCTTGAGAAGAAAGGCGGTTACCTGCCTTTGAATGATAAGTCTTCTCCTGAAGTTATTTTCTCTGCATTCAGAACCAGCAAAGGTACGTTCAAGAAGACAATTGGTGGTCTATACAAATCTGGCAAGATCACTATCGACAAAGAAGGTATTAGCTTAGTTAAATAAGCGATCCTCTCGGTCAAAAAAAAGCCCAAACCTTCCTGTTTGGGCTTAGGGGAAAGGGCTCCGAAGAGCCTACGCTAATCGTTTTAATCTTTTGACTATTAGATTGAAGTCTAGTTTAGATTCCCTAAAGTGCGATTTTTCTTTTTGGAAATAGTGGCTTGAATTGATATTTATGTAATTAGTTGTTGATTTACAAGCGCTCGCACACTGAGTTACATGGCCGATAGAATAGAAAAAGCCCAAACAATTAACGTTGTTTGGGCTTTTGTTTATCTAGCTATACAGGGAGAAAGCTTTAGAATAGGTTCTTATCGCGCACTAACTCGCGTGGTAAACCGTTCTTCACTCGGTTGCCAACCCATTTACCAAGGCCGATGATTGCACCGTTGTACTTCACTAGTACTTCACCTTTGCCAGACAAGCCTTCAGGGCGAACATCGCGTCCCATGAACCATTCACGAGCATCTTCAATGCTTAGCTCGACAACATTAGCTTCATTACCTGTTGCAAGCGTTGTCGCCACTTGGTGCTGCCAGCGGTAACCTTTTTTATGGGTTTCGGCGATCTTGATTCCCATGCGAGAAAAACGGAACTCACCGATCATAGGCTCTAGCGCTTCTGGGAATAGCCAAACGTCTTTGTCGCGAATCCAAACCTGAGTATCGCTTGGCAATTCGATATCGAGAGTACTCATTAGTTGTTCAGCGACTTCTTGCTGAGTTTTCTTTGATGCTTTTTCAAATGGGAATTTACCCATACGTTTTTTAACTTCTGGTGGAGTAACAGACGCTAATTTACGGATACGTGCAACAAAGAAACCTTCTGAGTCATAAACTTGAGGGAAGATGTGTAGAAAGCCTTCCTCTGTCGTGGTTGCTTTTGCGTTGTCGAATAGTGATTCAAGAGATTCAAATTCAACCGCATCACCAAAGGTTTCTTTTAAGTGATGACACACTTGTTGGTTCTCTTCGGTGCTAAGCGTACACGTTGAGTAAACCAAAACACCATTAGGTTTAAGAGCATGGAATGCACTTTCAATCAGATCTTTTTGCGTGTCGGCAATATCGACCACAGATTGATACGTCCAGTTCTTCATCGCATCGGCGTCTTTACGAATGGTACCTTCGCCAGAGCAGGGTGCGTCTAGCAACACAGCATCAAACTGTTCTGGTAACCAACCACCAAAAACTCGACCGTCAAAGTTACTTAGAGCGGCATTACGAACGCCACAACGTTCGATGTTAGCGTGAAGGACTTTCACGCGGCTTGCTGCATACTCATTGGCAACCAATACACCGCGATTATTCATTAGCGCAGCGATTTGCGTTGTTTTAGAGCCGGGTGCAGCCGCAGTGTCTAGCACCGCTTGGTAATCAGCTTCGCCTTGGAAAAGTGCCGAGGGTGGCATCATCGAGCTGGCTTCTTGGATGTAGAAAAGACCAGACATGTGTTCTGCCGTATTACCTAGTGGCGCTTCACTTTCATCAACTGTAATCCAAAAGCCCGTTTCACACCAAGGTACAGGTTCCAGTTCCCAGCCTTTCTCTTTTGCTCGTACTAGGAAGTCTTCAACACTGATTTTCAATGTGTTGATTCGAATACTTTTACGAAGTGGTTTTTGGCATGACGCGACAAAAGAAGCCATATCTAGATGACTAGGCATGATTGCTTCGATGTGCGTTAGGAATTCTTCAGGAATATATACGTTAGCGTGCAAAAGAGTATCTCGATTTATTGCATTAATGCGGGGAGTTTAAAGCAAAATGAGGCCGCCCTAAACCATATTTATAGCAAACAACAAAAATGCAGCCAAATGGCTGCATTTTGATGAAGAATTAATCTTCCAGAAACGTCAGGGAATTCACTCTATGGATGAGGAATTGCGGTTCTCCATGATTTCCACTCATCTTCGGCTTGAGGATAGAGGTAGAAAGACTGATCTTCGCTTGCTACTGGTTGAAGTTCATTTGTCGGTGGCGTTGAGAATGTAATACCACCTCTTAACAAGCTGTCTACCGTTCCGGCTTTGATGTTTGCGCCTGACAGGCCGATAGAGACATCGACGCCCGACACGTTCCAGAATACGGTGTTTGCGCGGATTAGATACGCGTAATCAGGTTCTATTTGAATCGTAGAGATGATGCGGTCAGCAAACTCGCCCAGCTGAACATCGATAACACTGCCGATTTCTAGCTCACGGAATAGTATAGGCGTGCCTTCAGATACCGAACCTCGCGTTTCGCTTTGTAGCTGGAATATCTTGCCTTCAGGCTGCACAGGTCCCTTACTAAGCTCAAATTTCGTGTTTCTTTCACCTTTACCCGGGTCTACGTTGATGTGCTTAGAGAGCAGCGCAGAGACGTTTTTGATGCCGTTAAGGCCAATCTCAGGCTCTGCCAACCAGAAGTGACTGTTCGCCACGGCAATCTTGTCGACGTACTCAGGTAAAATACGCGCAGTAATTTCAATACCGCCCTTGTTGAAGTTCGGAATCACTAAAGTAACCTCACCAACAGTGACACCTTGATATTTGATCGCCATGCCCTTGCTGACTTCTTGATCGCCAGAAGAGGTGATAGTAATGGCGCGGCCAAACTTTCGGGCAGATTTTGAATCTTTGTAAAGCTTCCACACATCACCAAGTTTGTTGTCGATTCCTGGCAGAGAGTCAAAAGCAATACCGCCTTGGATAAGGGTTTTAACTGGTGCCGCTTTAATGCTGATACCCGATAGCGACGCATCAACCTCAACGCCTGATCGGTTCCAGAAAACAGTGTGCTTGTTGAGTAAGTGCGTGTAACGATTTTCGATTGTGACTTTGATTCTTACGCCACCGTCGGCAAGCTGAAAATCAGAAATACTACCCACTTGTAGGTTGCGGTAGAGGAGTGGGCTGCCTTTAGATATTGAAGGTAACTCACTGGCAAACAAAGAAAGTGTCTTTGAACCAGACTGATTAAACTTAGCAATTTCTGCTAACGACTTACTTTGGAAAAGTTGGTAGTCCGTTCTAGCTTCAGATCTACCTTCACTCACAAAGCTAATCGAGCCAGTAAGGAGCTGTTTCGCTGGTGGGACCGTAACACTCAAGCCTGATTCGGTTAGCTCTGCGGTCGCACTGCCTGTCACAAAGAAACGGTTGTGGCTTTTGATAAGGTGCGCGTATTCATTATCGATAAGTGCATCCATGAAGACTTCGTGTTTATCAGAGCCCGTACCAACACCATCAACTAATCCCACATGGATGATAGAGCCAACGGCAATGCCTTTGTAGAGAAGTTGTGTACCGACATCTAACCCGAACGAATTGTTCGACGTTAAGCGAATCGCAACGGATTTCTCTTGTTCCTGACTGAATTCATTTTTGCGGATTGCAGTAAATCGACGCGCCTTTTCACCTTCACCTGGTACCAAGGTTAAAAAGTTACCTGTCACTAAATTGGCAATGTTTTTCATACCAGTGAGTGACAGTTCAGCTTCTTCTAGAACGAACTTACTGCCGCTGTTTAAAAAGTCACTGAATGCCGGTTGAATAGCTGCAGATGCGACGACGTTTTCACGCCCTTCACTTAGTGATAAGTCAGTGATTTGACCGATTTCGATGCCGCGATACATGATCGGAGCACCCGTTGCACTTATTTTATTATCATCGGGAACGGCGATCTTGATAGAGATACCTCGACCCGCTGTTTTCAGATCTGGATAGAGTTTGAACTTGGTGTTCATCTCGACGGGTTGGCCTTCTCCCGGAGAGTCGACCGCAATTGAACCGCCAAGCAATGCACTTAGGCTCTCTAAGCGAACATCAACACCAGAAAAACCAATACTGGCACCTAAGCCACTTACATTCCAAAAACGGCTTTGATCGGTAATGATATGGCTGTATTCATCTTTAATTGACGCTTGAATGGTTACGGATTTAGCGTTGTCGTTTAGCTGGTAGTTGTAAACCTCACCAATGGGGATTTTACGATAAACGATTTGAGAGCCAACAGACACACCACCCAGATCTTTGGTCGTCAGTGAAATATTCAAACCTTCAGAAGCCAGCAAATCAGAAGGGGACGACTCTAAAGCCTGAAAAACGGTTTCTGGCTCTTCTTTAGTTTCGCTAGGGTGTATAGCGATATAGTTACCTGAAACAAGTGCATCTAACCCAGAGATACCAGACAAACTGGCCGTTGGCTTTACGAGCCAAAAACGTGTGCCTTTTGATAGTAGTTTCTTCGCTTCTGGGTAGATGTCAGCATCGACATAGATGCTCGATAGATCTTTGGATAAGGTGATGTCGCGCACCATACCCACCTCTAAGCCTTGGTAACGAATCGTTGTTCGACCTGCGACTAAACCTGCGGCATCTGAAAAGTATATCTGAACACGTTGGCCTGCATCGTGGATCGATTTCATGACCAACCAACCGGCTAATGCGACGGTTAATATCGGCAGAATCCACAAAGGTGAGATACCTTTGTTTTTCCTTACTTCTGGTGAATATGACGTTTGTGATTGGTTATCGTTGTTCATTCACTGACTCATCTTTAGAGGTGTAGTTATCCCAAATTAGCCTAGGATCTAAGCTTTCCGCTGCTAGCATCGTGAGAACAACTACGACGCCAAAAGCGACTGCACCATAACCTGGTGTAAAGTTTAAAATTTGCCCGCGGTCGACCAAGGTCATCATGATCGAAATAACGAACAGATCCATTACCGACCATTTTCCCACCCATTTCACGATGAAATAGATGGTCATACGTTGTCTGTGGTAAATCGTACGCTTCATCTTGATACAGATTAAGATGTACGCGAGGCCCAGTATTTTCGCGACGGGAACGACGATACTGGCAATGAAAATGATCGCTGCAATGCCATACATATCGCTATTTATTAGCGACGCGACACCGGAAATTATTGTGTCTTCTAGCCTTTGTCCGTTGGTGATAAGGATAGAAATCGGAATGACGTTTGCTGGCACAATAGCCACTGATGCGGCAAACAACAGTGCCCATGTCTTCTGTATAGAGTAGGGCTTGCGGTGGTATAAGTCATGGTGACAACGCACGCAAGTATGCCCATCCGGTTGAGATAGGTGGCAGTTGTGACAGTGTACGTTCTTACTTTCAGTAAATGAGTAGTCAGATTCTTTTGTCCAAGCTTCCCAGTAGCGACGCACGCTGATGCGGCTTACCAACAATACACTGAAAAGCTGCAGAAGAATGAGGCCAACCAATCCAGGGCCGACAAAAATATCTGAGTAATCTTGCAGTTTGAAACATGAGACCGCCAAACTTACCAGAAACACATCCAACATCATCCAATGTTTTAATGTCTGGATGATGGCTAACGCATACCTAAATGGTGTAAAAAATTTGAATCGCAATGATAAATGGGTAATGAGTACCGATGTACACACGAGCAACGGAGCGATCGAACTGCAGAACAGGATCAGTAAGCCAAGCAGAGGGAAGCCTTCGCCCATTAAGGTAAAAACACCCGATGGTAACGTCGCGGGTATCATGACGCCAATCAGGCGAATACTGATGAATTCAAAAAAGTGCGATGGGATAAACAGCAATAAGCAGGTAATTGCGATTGCTAGGTTTCCAGAGAGGCTAGGGGTACCGCCTCTATAAAGTTGAGTTCCGCATCTTGGGCAGTAAGCTGATTTCCCTAAAGGGATGTCCATTTTATCTACGGGAAGTTCGCAGCCCTGGCAAAGACGCACTGAGCTGCTGTCGCATTGGTGTTTTGTTGATAAAGGGTTGGTTACGGATGGGGAGGTCACGCGACCTCCCAAGTTGAAACGTAAGTTAGGTTAGCAACCCGACTTAAAGACTCAGAGCCACAAACATCAGGCGTGCGATTGCACACTGCCGTAGAGTGTTTGATAGAGTCCTTGTTGTTCAACCAATTCACCATGTGTTCCCGTCTGTGTGACTTGTCCATCTTCTAAAACATAGATTAGATCGGCTTGTTTCACCGCTGATAATCGATGAGCCACTATCAAAGTTGTGCGATCTTTCAAAAACTCGCTCAACGCTTTATGCAGTGCTGACTCTGTTGCTGTATCGAGTGCAGATGTCGCTTCATCAAGAATAACAAACTTAGGATTGCTCAGCACCATACGAGCTATTGCTAAGCGTTGTCGTTGACCACCAGACAGTCGAACGCCATTCCTACCAATTTGTGTATCTAAGCCATTGCTCAGTTGCTTGATGACATCTTGCATTTGAGCGACTTCAAGCGCACGCCACAACGACATTTCGTCGTATTCAGCACCAAGGGTCAGATTATGCCTTAATGTATCGTTAAAGAGTATAGGTTGTTGTAAAACAACGGCAATTTGATTGCGTATTACATCAAAGCTGATGTCATCGGTTGTTTCACCGTTATAGCGAATGCAACCTGAGTCTGCTTGGTAAACCCCAATCAGCAACTGGATTAACGTAGATTTACCCCCTCCACTCGCACCGACCAAAGCGACTTTTTTACCTGCAGGGATGTGCAGCGATAGCCTATTTAAAACAGTGTTTTCTAATGTGTAAGAGAATGTAACGTCTTCGATGTCAACTGTCACTTCTTGATCTTCAGTAAATGGGTTCACTTTACTGATAGGGCGCTTCTCTTCTTCTAACTGAAGAAGATCGTTGATGCGTTGTAGTGCCGCTTTCGCGCTATACCAAGAGAATTGAATCCCTAGTAGCTCTTGGACCGGGCCTAACATGAACCACAAGTAGCCAAATACCGCGAAAATCTGACCAATGGTTAAGTCACTGAATAACACCATTAGCATAGCGACGGCACGGAAAAGCTCGAAACCTAGTAAGAACAGCAGAAACGAAACACGGCCAGCAGCTTCAGATTGCCAAGCGTATTTGTCTGCATCGATTCTTACTTGGTTTGCTTGAACCTTAAGTTCATCGAGAAAGATACGTTCTTTATTCGCCGCACGCAGTTGGTAAATGCCGTCTAAGGTTTCCACCAAACGGTTTTGAAAGCGCTCGAAAGATTGGTTTTCGTATTTCTTAAGGTGTTTGACCCTGCTGCCTAGTTTACGGGAGAAATAAATTACAACAGGATTGACCAATAAAATGAACAATCCTAAACGCCACTCTAACCACAACAGCACGATCGCTGTCCCGAACACGGTCAGGAAGCTGATGATAAATTTAGAAAGAGTCGAGCCAATGAACTTATCTATTGTCTCTATGTCTGTTATTAGGTGGGCGTTAATACCGCCACTGCCTTTGGTTTCGTATTGTCGAATACTGATGCGGCCAAGCTTATCTATCATCTTGCTGCGCATTTGATAGGTAATTGTTTTGGACACAAGCGTAAACTGGCGCCCTTGCAGAATGTTCAGCGCTTGGCTAACGGAGCGCATGATAATCACTAACAACAAAGTTAGTGCTATATAGCCAGTCGGTGTTTGTAATGAAGATGGAAGTAGGTGGTTCATCATCTCTAAGCCTGAAGCGGGCTTATCAAGTAATACTTCATCAACCATTAATGGCATGAGCAACGGGATAGGGACACTAATGAGAGTTGCAAATATGGCAATAATGTTAGCAAACAGTAATTTGGACTTGTGTTTTTTTACTTGAGTTATTAACCAAGAACGGCTAATAGTGTCTTCTGAATTGTTCATTGTAATGAGAATAAGTCCTATTTAGTTTGATGGCCGCATTCTACTGCGTTCTCTTGATAATGGAAGTCTCAATTTAATTGGAAGTTAATATGAAAATAGAACATTACCAACGCTTAACCAAACAAGCCGTTGCATTAATTGAATCAGAAACCGATCTAACTGCTAATCTTGCTAATATCAGTTCATTATTGTTCATGGAATTGGATGACTTGAATTGGGCGGGTTTCTATTTAATGAAGCAGGATTTAGCTAAGGAAAAAGACGAACTTGTACTGGGCCCTTTCCAAGGTCAACCTGCTTGTGTGCGAATTCCGGTCGGGCGTGGTGTGTGTGGAACTGCGGTTGCGACGAATACAGTTCAGCGCATTCATGATGTTCATGAGTTCGAAGGTCACATCGCTTGTGACGCTGCAAGTAACTCAGAAATCGTTATTCCGTTCTCGATTGGCGGAAAAATAGCGGGCGTTCTTGATATTGATAGCCCAAATGTTGGTCGTTTTTCTCAAATTGACGAGGACGGATTAACATTTTTCATGGCAGAAGTGGAAAAGCTGCTTAATTCGCACGCGAACAAGGCATAAATTATTCTCTTACTGTGGTTTTTCCCAAGCATCTCTCTATAATACGTAAAAATATTTTCTTAATGCTCGCGGAAAACCGCAAAAACCAGGAACCCACATGGAAAACACTGAAAAGTTAAAAAACAGCAAAGAAGTTATCGCATATATTGCTGAATGTTTCCCTAAATGCTTTACTCTAGAAGGTGAAGCGAAGCCACTTAAAATTGGTATTTTTCAAGATCTTGCTGAACGTCTAAATGAAGACGAAAAAGTAAGTAAGACTCAGCTTCGTGCAGCGTTAAGACAGTACACATCATCATGGCGTTACCTGCACGGCGTAAAAGCTGGCGCAGAACGTGTTGACCTAGACGGCAACGCGTGTGGCACACTAGAAGAAGAGCACGTTGAACACGCTAAAGCTACACTTGCTGAAAGCAAAGCGAAAGTTCAGGCTCGTCGTAAAGAACAAGCACAAAAAGCTCGTGAAGAAGGCAAAGCGAAACCTAAGGCGAAGAAAGCTCAACAGCCTCGTCGTCAAGCGCCTAAAGCACCAAAAGTAGAAAAGCCTGTAGAAACACGCGCTTTGAACGCTGACGAATTCATCGCTGGCAAAGAAGTAAATGTGAACATGGGTAAAGGAAACATGGCTGCGACCATTGTTGAAATCAATAAGGAAGATGTGCGTGTTCAGTTAGCAAACGGCCTACAAATGGTTGTTAAAGCGGAGCACTTGCGCGCTTAAAGGAGATACTCCTACGCATGAAATGCCGTTCAAAATTGACACTGATTGCTGCTAGCTTTTGGCTAGCAGCTTCAGCTCAGGCTCTCGAAGCCAAATTAGATCAGGACGATTTACCTCTACTCGCTCCTGAGGTCCAACACGAAACTGCTAGTAAACGTGTTACTTCTCGATTTACTCGTTCTCACTATAAACACTTCAATCTCAACGATGATTTCTCTCAAGCTATCTTTAATCGTTACTTAGAGATGCTGGATTATAATCGTAATATCTTCACTCAAGCTGATATTGACTCTTTCTCTGCGTCATCTAAACAAATTGATGATCAGCTGAAATCGGGCAATAACCAGATTGCATTCGATGTTTATAATCTGTCTATGCAGAAGCGTTTTGAACGTTTTCAATATGCATTGTCTTTGCTAGATACTGAGATTAAGTTTGATACCGATGAAAGTATTGAGCTCAATCGCAGTGAAGCAGAGTGGCCAAAAGATATCGCTGAAGTGAATGAGCTTTGGAGAAAACGCGTTAAATACGATGCGTTGAATCTAAAACTTACTGGTAAAGAGTGGCCAGAGATTCAAGAAGTTTTGGAAAAGCGTTACAACAATGCGATGAAGCGTATTACGCAATCGCATAATGAAGATGCTTTCCAGATCTACATGAACGCATTTGCGCGTGAAGTTGATCCGCACACCAGTTACCTTTCTCCAAGAAATGCAGAACAATTCCAATCTGAGATGAATCTATCTCTAGAGGGTATTGGTGCTGTACTTCAAATGACCGACGACTACACTGTTATTCGTTCTTTAGTTGCTGGTGGCCCTGCGTCAAACAGCAAACAATTGAGTGATGGCGACCGTATTGTCGGCGTTGGTCAAGATGGCGAAGAGATTGTTGATGTTATCGGCTGGCGTTTAGACGATGTAGTACAACTTATTAAAGGCCCGAAAGGGACTAAAGTTAAGCTACAGATCTTGCCAGATGGTAAAGATGCAAAAAGTCACGTTGTCACAATTGTTCGCGATAAGATTCGTTTAGAAGACCGCGCTGTTAAATCAGAAGTGATCGAGAAAGACGGCAAGAAGATTGGTGTACTAGAAGTACCAAGTTTCTACGTTGGCCTTTCTAAAGATACCGATAAACTGATCACCGAGCTTAAAGAGCAAGGTGTTGAAGGTATTATTGTTGACCTTCGAAACAACGGTGGTGGTGCACTGACTGAAGCAACTGAACTCTCTGGTTTGTTTATCAAAGAGGGACCTGTTGTTCAGGTTCGTGATAGCTACGGTCGTGTCAAAGTGAACAGCGATACTGATGGTCAAATTAGTTACCAAGGCCCGTTAACGGTATTGGTGAATCGCTATAGTGCTTCAGCATCTGAAATCTTTGCAGCAGCGATGCAAGATTACGGTCGTGCAATTATCTTGGGTGAAAACTCTTTCGGTAAAGGTACGGTGCAACAGCATCGCTCTTTGAATCATATTTATGATTTGTTCGATAAAGAGTTGGGCTACGTTCAATACACAATCCAGAAATTCTACCGAATCAATGGTGGTAGTACGCAGAACAAGGGCGTAGTGCCTGATATTGCTTACCCAACACCAATTGATCCTGCAGATACCGGTGAAAGTGTTGAGGATAATGCTCTTCCTTGGGACAGCATCGACAAAGCGAAGTACTCAGTGTTACAGCGTAACGATGAGCAAATCGCAGCGTTGACGGCTAAGCACCAAGCTCGTATCGCAACAGACATGGAGTTTGGCTTTATCGCGCAAGATATTGAAAAGTATAAGGCAGATAAAGACGACAACGACCTTTCCCTCAATGAAAAGGTTCGTAAACAAGAGAGTGATGACGCGGATGCGCTTCGTCTAGAGCGTATTAACCAACGTCAAAAAGCCGCTAAGTTAGAGGCATTTAAAACGTTGGATGATATTCCCAAAGACTACGAAGCCCCGGATGCTTATCTTGATGAATCAGTTGCTATCATGCTGGATATGATCAAGAAATAAACAAAACACCTGTTAAAGGTGATTGTTTAAAGACTTACTATTTGAAAAGCGGGCTTAGGCTCGCTTTTTTTGTACCTGCGTTCTTGCCTAGAATGATGTCACGCTAACGGCATGCTTCCTCGCTTTTTAACTTGTTCCAGAACCACTGTTATTTGATTTTCGACTGTGAAGTGCACCGTAAAAATAACTAAACTTAAGTACTATTTTTCGAGTGATAATGACATTTAAGTTACTTCGCACTTAAAATTTAGTGACTTAGATCATATTTTTTCGCTTTCTATTCATTACGTGCCTAAGCTTAAAGAAAACGAGGGGACGCTTATGAAATGGATTCTACTATTTTTATCTTGTTTAAGTTTTGTGGCTTTTGGGAGTGAGGTCGCTTCGAGTAGCCAACAATCAAAAAGTGATAGTAATCTATCCCATTTTGACCTTCCTTTGCTGCTTGGCGATTGGTATTTGATGAACCCTGATCCTGAGCAAGGCACTGAAAACTTTAGAGCGATCAAGCTCACTCTTGATTCAAACTACTCATTCACTATCGATATCCAAAAGAAAGACTACAGTGTCGATCATTGGGAAGGTTTGTATAACGCCAATGAAGACACGATTATTTTGGGTTTGAATACCTCAGAACCTCAGGTTTACGCGTACAGCAGTAATCACAACATGCTGAATCTTAACGGTGTTATGTTCACCAAGGCCTTGCCAAATGCATTGGCGGGAATCTGGTCAAGTGCTGAACTGTCTGGAAGCGATTTACGTGCAAGTAACATTCAAAAAATGGATTTAGTGCTTCAACCAGATTTTATCTTCGTGTTCCGAGTGTCCGATGAAGAAGGCGGAGAAGTCATTCGTCGCGGTGTGTATTACACAGAAGGCGATCAACTAGTGTTACTTTATGAGAACGGTGAACACGGTACTCGATATACATTGAACAGCGATGTGTTAACGCTGCAAGGTGAAGATGGAGACATGTTTGCGGTGCTCAATCGCATCCGGTAATCGTGAGTTTTAGCAGTTAAGTCGTACTCGTTGATAATATTGTGCACAGTTCATTTCTTAGGCGTTCCTGTCTGATTTGATTGATAAAATAGCAAAACATAGAGGCATTTTCTTACAATGCCTCCTTTTTTTAATATTCCCCTTGTTTTATTGGCGCTCAACCTTTAGATATATACAGTTAAAAAATTATTACGTATAACGATCAAAAGGAACCCGTCATGGCACATAAACCTCAAGCCAAGTATCGTAAAGATTATCAATCACCATCTCACACGATTTCTGAAATCGATCTTACTTTCGATTTGTACGACTCAGCATCCATTGTTACGGCTGTTTCTAGTGTTAAGCAGGAGAAAGACAGCGCGACATTAGTACTTGATGGTGAAGGCTTGAAGTTGGTTTCTGTTTTGGTTGAAGGCAACGAATGGACTCAGTACGAGCAGTCTGAAACTCAACTTACGCTGAATGACCTTCCAAAAAAATTTACTCTAACCATCGTTACCGAAGTTAACCCTGAAGGGAACAGTGCACTTGAAGGCTTGTACAAGTCGGGTGGCGCATTCTGTACTCAGTGTGAAGCCGAAGGTTTCCGTCGTATTACTTACTACATGGATCGCCCAGATGTATTGGCAAAATTCACTACAACGGTAATCGCAGACAAAGCAGAGAACCCATTCTTATTAAGCAATGGTAACCGTGTAGATGAAGGTGAAGCTGAAAATGGTCGTCATTGGGTGAAGTGGCAAGACCCACATCCAAAACCAGCGTACTTGTTTGCTTTAGTAGCGGGTGACTTTGATGTACTTCGTGACGCATACACTACACAATCGGGTCGTAAAGTTGACCTAGAAATCTTTGTTGATAAAGGCAATCTAGACCGTGCGAGTCACGCGATGGTTTCTTTGATTAACTCAATGAAGTGGGACGAAGAACGTTTCAATCTTGAATACGACTTAGACATCTACATGATCGTAGCCGTTGATTTCTTCAACATGGGTGCGATGGAAAACAAAGGCTTGAACGTATTCAATTCGAAGTTCGTTCTAGCAAACGACCAAACTGCAACGGATACAGATTACCTAGGTATTGAAGCAGTAATCGGCCATGAATATTTCCACAACTGGACAGGTAACCGAGTGACGTGTCGCGATTGGTTCCAGTTAAGTCTGAAAGAAGGCTTAACGGTATTCCGTGACCAAGAATTCTCATCTGATCTTGGTTCTCGCGCAGTAAACCGTATTAACAATGTACGTATCATTCGCGGTCCACAATTTGCAGAAGATGCTAGCCCAATGTCTCATCCAATTCGTCCAGAAAAAGTGATAGAAATGAATAACTTCTATACTTTGACCGTGTACGAAAAGGGCAGTGAAGTGATCCGTATGATCCACACATTGTTGGGCGAAGATGGTTTCCAAAAAGGCATGAAGCTGTACTTCGAACGTCACGATGGTACGGCTGCAACATGTGAAGACTTCGTCGCGGCAATGGAAGATGCGTCGGGCGTTGACTTATCTCAGTTCCGCTTATGGTACAGCCAGTCTGGTACGCCGACGCTGTCTGTTGAAAGTAAGTACGACGCAGAGAAGAAACAGTACACGTTAACAACTCGCCAAGTAACAGCGCCAACTCATGAGCAAACGGAAAAGCAGGCTCTGCATATTCCTCTTGATATCGAGCTGTACACAGCTGCGGGTGAAGTTGTTGAGTTACAATGTAACGGTAAGCCAGTTCATAATGTATTAGATGTGAAAGAAGCAGAGCAAACGTTCGTGTTTGAAAACGTTTCTGAGCAACCGATCCCATCATTACTTCGTGAATTTTCTGCGCCAGTGAAATTGGAATATGACTACTCAGATGAAGAACTGATCTTCTTGATGGTGAATGCTCGCAATGAATTCTCTCGTTGGGATGCGGGTCAAATGCTATTAGCGAAGTACATCCGCAGTAACGTGGAGAAAGTTCAGCAGGGTCAAGCGTTTGAGCTTTCTGATTCTGTTGTTGATGCATTCCGTGGCGTACTGCTGAGTGATTCACTAGAGCCTGCGTTTATTGCAGAAATGCTTTCTCTACCAAGCCACAATGAAGTATCGGGTTGGTACGAGCGCGTTGATATTGATGCGGTCGCATCGGTTCTTAACTCAATGAAAGTCACACTAGCTGCAGAACTTGAAGACGAGTTAGCGGCGGTTTATCACAGCCACGCACTAACAGAATACACGGTCGATCACGATTCGATTGGTAAGCGTACTCTACGTAAAGTTTGCCTAAGTTACTTAGCACATACAGAGCAGGGTAATGACTTGGTTGTTGCGATGTACCAGCAAGCAAACAACATGACAGATACGATGGCAGCAATGGGCGCGGCAAACAGTGCACAACTACCATGTCGTGAAACCTTGATGGTGGATTACAGTGACAAGTGGAAACACGATGGTCTTGTTATGGATAAGTGGTTTGCATTGCAAGGTACAAACCCAAGTTCAAACGCACTTGAAGTGATCAAAGCGTCGATGTCGCACCAGGCGTTCAGTTTGAAGAACCCGAACCGTACCCGTAACTTGGTCGGTTCATTCTTAAACATGAACCCGGTTCAATTCCACGACAAGTCTGGTCAAGGCTATGCATTTGCAGGCGAGATCTTACGTGAACTGAACAGCAGCAACCCGCAAGTGGCTTCACGTCTGATTGATCCACTTCTTAAATTCCGTAAGTACGACGATGAACGCCAAGCTCTGATCAAAAAAGAACTAGAGACGTTAAAGAACATGGACAACCTAGCAAAAGACTTGTTTGAGAAAGTGACGAAAGCACTAGAGGCTTAAGTCAGCGCGCATTCAGGTAACTGTTTGCTACAACGAAAGGTCATCAGTGGTAGAGAATATCTGCCACTGATTTTTTGTTTCTGGTTCATCGAATTTTCGATAAGCTAGAGCAGCTTCAAGTTCAGTTTCACCGTCAGACATCTAAAAGTGCCAAAAAACACTGGCACTGTATATTTATACAGGTATCGTATGAATCGCTATATTTTCCAACTTAACATCTCATATCAGCAGTTTTTGGCCAGCTATTCTGGTACGGCAAGTAAAGTTCAAGTGATAACAACAACAGGTTTACGCTTACAGTTACCCGCAACTCGATTCAGACCATTTCTTACACAAATAGGGGTTAGAGGGCAGTTTAGGCTGACAACTGACCAAAAAAATAAGTTTATTAAGTTAGAAGCTCTGTAAACCTTGGCATGCCTAGTGAGTTAAAAGGAATCTTAATCACATAATCAAACATTTCACCTCTTACCACCTCCAAAACAATTAACTATTTTTCAATAATGCTTTTACAATAAATGAATGCATTACCTTTGCTTAACTCGTTAGTAGAAAAGAGCTCAACGGCACGTTTCAAACACCAGATTAAGTGATCCCCCTAATAATAAAATATAATTCTAATTGTGGAGTGTGACTATGACCGCACGTGAAACTGTGGTTCCAGTTTTACTTGAAAAAGTTTACAAGCTGATTCAAGACAAACTTGACCTTGCTCATCGACCTCTCGTAACTCAACTTGCTCAACACTTGTTTAGTAACGTTTCTCACGACGATCTAACTCAGAGAAACGAATCCGATTTATACGGTGCTGTAGTTAGCTTATGGCATCACATCAATGAAAAGAAAGCCGACGAAATCTCTGTACGCGTTTTCAACCCGACGGTAAGTCGTCAAGGTTGGCAGTCTACTCATACTATCGTTGAGATAGTCGTTCCAGACAGCCCATTCCTTGTTGATTCCGTAAAAATGGCATTGACTCGCCTAGACCTTTCTTCTCACCTTATGCTTCATAACCCAACACAAATCTCTCGCTCAGATAAGGGCAGTGTTATCGGTGTAAGCAATAACGAAGGTGCATTCCAATCGCTTTTCCATATTGAGGTTGACCGTCTTAGCAGTAAAGCTGAAATGACAGCTCTTAAAACGGAGCTACTGGATATCTTTACCGATACTAGCTTAGTTGTGAACGATTGGTTGAAGATGGTAGAACGACTTGAAGAAGTAACCAATCAAGTAGAAAAGCAGAAAGAGAGCATTCCTGTAGATGGCCAACGTTTTGATGAAACGTTGGCGTTTCTTCGTTGGTTAGGTGAACACAACTTTACATTCATGGGTTATAAGGAATATGACCTAGTTTCAGTTAACGGCGACACTGAACTGCAACCGACCAAGGAGCAAGGTCTTGGTTTGTTTGCGAACTCAGATCGTGTACGTAACGTTAAGCTATCTGAGTTTTCTGATTCGGCACGTCTTGAAGCGAAAAAGCCTTATGTGCTTATCGTAACCAAGGGCAACACGGCTTCACGCATTCACCGCCCAGCTTACAACGATTACATTGGTATTAAGAAGTTCGATAAGAACGGTAAGGTCATTGGTGAGCACCGCTTTACTGGTCTTTACACATCTGCCGTTTATAACCAAACCGTTGAAACGATTCCTCTTGTTCGCGAGAAAGTAGAACGTATTTTGGATGCGAGTGGTTACCGTGAAGGTTCATACTCTTACAAAGCGCTGCACAACATTCTTGAAAACTACCCACGTGATGAACTGCTGCAAGCTCGAGAAGAAGAGCTACTAGAAGTCGGTACGGGTGTAGTACAAATGCAAGATCGCGATCTCCTGCGTTTGTTTGTTCGCAAAGACCCGTTTGGTCGTTTCTTTAGCTGCATGGTTTACGTAACAAAAGATCGTTACAACACTGAGCTTCGTCGCCAAACACAGCGCATCTTGAAACAGTACTTTGGTTGTGAAGAAGAGGTTGAATTTACAACGTACTTCTCTGAAAGCCCGCTAGCAAGAACGCACTATATTGTTCGTGTTGATAACAACAACATGGATGTGGACGTGAAAACAATTGAGCAAAATTTAATGGAAGTATCGTCTACGTGGGATGACCGTCTGTCTGAATCTATCATTGCAAACTTCGGTGAAAGCAAAGGTCTTCCATTGTCGAAAGAGTACATGCGTGCATTCCCACGTTCGTACAAAGAAGACATGATGCCAGGTTCTGCTGTTGCCGACATTGAACGTTTAGAAGCGCTAAGTGAAGACAACAAACTGGGTATGCTTTTCTACCGTCCTCAAGAAGAAGCGGCAGATTCAAAAGCCGTTCGTTTGAAGTTGTTCTATCACAGCGATGAGCCAATTCACCTTTCTGATGTTATGCCAATGCTTGAAAACTTTGGCCTACGCGTTATCGGTGAATCTCCATATGAAGTGCGTAAAACCAACGGTGTGACCTATTGGATCCTTGATTTCTCTATGCTGCACAAGAGCGATAAGACCATTGATCTTCGTGAAGCTCGCGATCTTTTCCAACAAGCCTTTGCGGCAATCTGGGCGGGTGAGTTAGACAGCGATGGTTTCAACCGCTTAGTACTTGGCGCTGGTCTTTCTGGCCGTGAAATCTCAATCTTACGTGCTTATGCTCGTTACATGCGTCAAGTTGGTTTCCCATTCAGCCAACAATACATTGAAGACACATTGTCTCATTACCCAGAATTAGCGAAAGGGCTAGTGAGCCTATTCGGCAAGCGTTTTGACCCGAAACTGAAGGGCAGCGTAAAAGGCCAACAAGATCTTATTAAGAAGATCACTGAACAGTTGGATCATGTAGAAAGCTTGGATGATGATCGTATCATTCGTCGCTACATGGAAATGATCACTGCAACGCTTCGTACTAACTACTACCAAGTAGACGAGAATAAGCAGTCTAAACCTTGGTTGGCTCTGAAAATGAGACCAAGCGAGATTCCAGATATCCCTGCGCCGGTTCCTGCGTTTGAGATCTTCGTTTACGCACCAGACATTGAAGGTGTGCATTTACGTGGCGGTAAAGTAGCACGCGGTGGTTTACGTTGGTCAGACCGTCAAGAGGACTTCCGTACTGAGATTCTAGGCCTAGTTAAAGCGCAACAAGTTAAGAACACGGTTATCGTACCGGTTGGTGCTAAAGGTGGTTTCGTTTGTAAGCGTCAACACATGATGTCTGGCCGAGACGAGATCTTTGCTGAAGGTCAACGTTGTTACAAGCGCTTCATCCGTGCATTGCTAGACGTTTCAGACAACATCATTGAAGGTGAGGTTATCCCACCTAAGAGCGTTGTTCGTCACGATGAAGATGACCCATACTTGGTTGTTGCAGCCGATAAAGGCACCGCGACATTCTCAGATCTAGCGAACTCAGTAGCTGAAGAGTACAACTTCTGGCTAGGTGATGCGTTTGCATCGGGTGGCTCTAACGGTTACGACCACAAAGCCATGGGTATCACGGCGAAAGGTGGCTGGGAATCGGTTAAACGTCACTTCCGCGAAATGGGTATTAACTGTCAAAGCACAGACTTCACTGCCATTGGTGTGGGTGATATGGCGGGTGACGTATTTGGTAACGGTATGCTGCTATCTAAGCACATTCGCTTGCAAGCTGCGTTTAACCACATGCACATCTTCATTGACCCGAATCCAGAATCAGCATCAAGCTGGGTAGAGCGTGACCGTCTGTTTAATCTGCCTCGTTCAAGTTGGGAAGATTACAATAAAGACCTGATTTCTCAAGGTGGTGGCATCTTCTCTCGCCGAGCGAAGTCTATCTCTTTGACACCTGAAATTCAGAAAATGCTGGGTACCAAGAAAGCATCAATGGCACCAAACGACTTGATCAAAGCGATCTTGTCTATGAAAGTTGATCTACTTTGGAACGGCGGTATTGGTACTTACGTTAAGTCTTCTAGTGAGACTCATACCGATGTGGGTGACCGTGCAAATGACGTGCTACGTATCGATGGCCGTGACCTGAAAGCTAAGGTTGTTGGTGAAGGCGGTAACTTGGGTATGACTCAATTGGGTCGTATTGAATACGCTCTAACGGGCGGTCGAGTTAATACTGACTTTGTCGATAACGTTGGTGGTGTAGATTGCTCGGATAACGAAGTTAACATTAAGATCTTCTTGAATGGCTTGGTGTCTAATGGTGATCTTACCGTTAAGCAACGTAACCAAGTTCTTGAATCTATGGAAGATGAAGTAGGTGAAATCGTACTAGACGACGCTTACTGCCAAGCTGAGTCTATCTCTGTTACTGAGCATCAAGGTGTAGGCTTAGTGAAAGAGCAAATCCGCTTTATCCACACAATGGAAAAAGCCGGGTACTTAGACCGTGGTTTGGAATACATCCCAGATGACGAAACGCTGCTAGAACGTGAGAAGCAGGGCCAAGCACTAACAAGACCAGAGCTATCAGTATTGATCGCTTACGGTAAAATGGTTCTAAAAGAAGATCTTGTGAGTGATGACATTGCGAATGATGAGTTCCATACTCAACAACTGATGCAATACTTCCCAACAGAGTTACGCCGTAACTACTCTCAGCACATGGATAACCATCCACTTCGTGCAGAGATCATTGCGACTGCGCTTGCTAACCAAATGGTTAACGAGATGGGCTGTAACTTCGTGACTCGCTTGCAAGAAGAGACGGGCGCGAACATTGTTGATATTGCGAATGCTTACGCGGCATCACGTGAAATCTACGGCCTGGGTAAGGTATTGAAGAGCATCCGTGAACTGGACAACATCTCAAGTTCTGAAGCTCAATACGAATTGCTTTACCATGTACGTCGTACGCTTCGTCGTCTAGCACGCTGGTTGCTAAGAAACCGTACCGGTAAACAGTCAGTGAATGCATTGATTGAGCTTTACCAAGGTGATGTCGTCGCAATTACTGAGAAGCTGGATGAAAACCTAGTGGCTTCAGAAGTAGAAGAGCATCAAGCAATGGCTCAAGTATGGATTGACCAAGGTGTAAACGCTGAGCTGGCTAATTCAGTGGCTCGTTTGTCTAGCCTGTACTCAGCACTGGATATATCTACAGTGGCTCGTGAAACGGGTAAAACAGTACAGCAAGCGTCTAAGCTTTACTTCAACCTAGGCGACCGTTTGTCACTGCACTGGTTCTTGAAGCAAATCAATGGCCAAGCTATAGACAACAACTGGCAAGCACTGGCGCGTGCAGCATTCAGAGAAGATCTGGATTGGCAGCAACGCCAGTTAACTGGTCAAGTACTTAACTGTGGTTGTGCTTCAGATATCGATGTGATTAAAGCGCTTGATGACTGGATGGAAAGTAACTCTGTTTCTCTACATCGTTGGGAAAGCATCCTAAACGAATTCAAAGTAGGTTCTGTTCATGAGTTTGCTAAGTTCTCAGTAGCATTGCGTGAATTGATGCTGTTGAATCTAAACTGCATGTCAAAAGACTAGTTACTAGATAAGACGAAAAAGTATAAGGGCAGGCCACAAGGTCTGCCTTTTTCGTTTCGGTAAAGTGGAAACAATAGGCCTAACGACTTTTGAAGAACAAACTTCGACGCAAACGTTGTTTGTTGTTAAGTGACCTGATGGCTGTACTAAGGTTGAGATTAGAAATGGCTTAATAACTTGAAGAAACGATAACGTTTGCTTAATAATGAACCTCATTCGTTAGCAAACTCGATTATCTTACCCTTACAGTCAGTAATAGATTGAATAGTTGAGTAAATAAGTAAATAATATCGCCCCGTTTACACGGGGCTTTTTTCTATCGGAGGCACAATGCTTTACCGTCTAGCCAGAACTGGCTTTTTCCAACTTGATGCCGAAAAGGCACATGATCTTGCAATTCAAAATTTCAAACGCTTCACTGGCACACCTATTGATCTTTTGTATCGCCAACAATTACCTCATCGACCTGTAGAGTGCATGGGTCTTACTTTTAAAAACCCAGTTGGCCTTGCTGCCGGTCTAGATAAAAACGGCGAATGTATTGATGCATTTGGCGCGATGGGTTTTGGTTTTGTAGAAGTAGGGACTGTTACTCCGCGTCCGCAAGCGGGTAACGACAAACCTCGTTTGTTCCGTCTTGTTGAAGCTGAAGGCATCATCAACCGCATGGGTTTTAATAACCTAGGCGTTGATAACCTTGTTGAGAATGTTAAGAAGTCGAACTATGACGGCATCTTAGGCATCAACATCGGTAAGAACAAAGACACACCAATTGAAAAGGGCGCTGAAGATTACTTGATCTGTATGGAGAAGGTATATCAATACGCTGGTTACATTGCTGTGAACATCTCTTCACCAAACACTCCAGGACTTCGTTCTCTGCAATATGGCGAAGCACTAGACGATCTATTGTCTGAACTGAAAACGAAACAAACTGAACTGGAAGAGAAGCATGGTAAATATGTTCCTCTTGCTCTTAAGATTGCTCCGGATCTAAGTGACGATGAAATCAGCCAAATTTGTGAATCATTGATCAAAAATAAGATCGATGGTGTGATCGCAACAAACACGACATTGGATCGTTCAATCGTTGAAGGCATGAAGCATTGCGACGAAGCGGGTGGTCTAAGTGGACGTCCAGTTCAATCTCGCAGTACTGAAGTTGTTCGTAAACTTTATCAAGAGCTTGGTGACCAACTGCCGATCATCGGGGTAGGTGGTGTTGATTCGTATGTTGCTGCAAAAGAGAAAATGATGGCAGGCGCTAAGCTTGTACAAGTTTACTCTGGTTTCATTTACAAAGGTCCAGGCCTTGTAGGTGACATCGTTAAAAATCTTTAAACGGCAAGACGCTTTTATTTCTGAAAAGCGACAATCTGGCATCGTCTTAATAAAAGAGACACTGTAACTCACTGAGTTGTAGAGAAAAGCGACAAGAAAGAGGAATTCATTTCCTCTTTTTTTTTGCCTATTGCTCAGTAAAATTACTGTAATTGAAGGTAATTTTGCGTTTTACCTAATGGAATGGTTCAACAGTGTGAGACGAAATGATGCTTAAACCTAGCGATACATGGAGTTGGTATTACGATGAGCAGCAATGTTCATTAATGCTAAACCTCGGAGAGGATATGATTTTCAAAACGAATCTGGTCCGCAATAAGCTGGTGGACTGCGCGTTTCGAGATAATGAATTCACCGTTGATGACGCATCTTCATACCAAACCTTCAAAGAACAAATTTCTGGCTTAGAACTGTCTGAGCCTCGTCAAGCTGAATTAGCACTCTATTGTGTGGCAGCAAAGCGTTTCCATAAGCCTGTACAGCCTAAGAGTTGGTTCTTCGACTCACAAGGTACTGGCCATGAATATCCTCAAGAAGGGGATATTGTACAAATGAATAACGAGCATAGCTTAGGGTATTTCATTGTATTAGAAGTGGGAGAGTGTGCGAGCCTATGTGCATTTGTTGACCTAGAAGAGTTCCTGTTAATGCCTTCAAAAGGGTTACGCTTTGGCGACTCGATTAAGGTCATGCACGATAGAATGATAGACGCGAACGCTATTCTTCATCAAACGCACATTGCGATGGTTGGTTAGCCTTCAGTCTAGTCCATCATTTCTCACACACATCGCAACGCACCAACCTGTCAAATCTTCCCCCAAATCGGCTCATTAGCCGATTTTTTTGTGCCTAAAAAACCTCACCCTGATAAATACATCACTGCTTAACCATTTAAATAGTGAACTTACGACTATTTTTTCACCTTAATTTCTGCCTGTTTTTATCTCCAGAAGTGTAATTTACCCATCTTTATTCCCTGTTTATGTCCTTTTGTAGCTAACTTTCACGCTAAATTCACGCTTGGTATATACCAATTTTAGGGTGAATATAAATTCACATTGTCGCTTTGGTCGGTATTTGGTCCTGAATCGTGTTGGTTTGATAAGTCTTATGTTCTAAGGGGATGTGGGTAAGCGATCGCTTCAACACTGCGCGTTTGCTAGCCAGTTAGAAGAAAGATTCAATGAAAAGACGAGTTTAGTGTGATGCTCTAGTAACAAATTCAGGTATAATCGAGCTCATTTTTATCAATAAAAGAACACTATGAATCAATATCTAGCGGTTACCTCAAATGGCCTTGAGAATTTATTAGTTGAAGAACTAACCCAACTAGGGATTACAAACGCAAAACCTGTTCAAGCAGGTGTTAAATTCAAAGCCACCAATGAGCAAATTTATCGTTGTTGTTTGTGGAGCCGTTTGGCTTCTCGATTTGTACGTGTCCTTTCTGAATTCACTTGTATGGACGACATGGATTTGTACCTATCAACCACTGCGGTTAACTGGGTAAATCAATTCCATAGCTCTAAGCGTTTTGTTGTTGACTTCAATGGTACGAACAACGAAATCCGCAATAGCCAATACGGTGCGATGAAAGTAAAAGATGCCGTTGTTGATTGCTTCGAGAAGAAGTCTCTGCCTCGTCCTTCTATCAGCAAAGAGAACCCAGACATTCGAATTCACGTTCGTCTACACCGTGATAAAGCGATTCTTGGTGTTGATATGGTGGGCAGCGGTCTTCACCAACGTGGTTACCGTCCAGAATCAGGTCGCGCACCTCTGCGTGAGACACTTGCTGCAGCGATTCTTCTTCGTAGTGGTTGGGATGCGACTAAGCCTTTCCTAGATCCTATGTGTGGTTCAGGTACGTTAGTGATTGAAGCGGCAATGATGGCTGCAAACCTAGCACCGGGTGTTAAACGTCAGAAGTGGTGTTTTGAATCACTAGAAGATTTCGAGCCTGAGCTTTGGGCTGAAGTTAAAGCAGAAGCGAACGTCCAAGGCCGTCGTGGCGTTAAGAAAGTAGAATGTAAGTTCTATGGTTACGACAACGATGAGCGCATGATCAAAACAGCGCGCGATAATGCTCGCCGTGCTGGTGTAGAAGATTTGATTGAATTCGAAGTAGGTGATGCAGCAAAACTTAAACGCCCTACGGAATTTACGGATGGTGTGATTGTGTCTAACCCACCTTATGGTGAGCGTTTAGGGACAGAGCCTGGTCTTATTGCACTTTACACCGCATTCGGTGCACAGCTTAAAGCTGAATTTGGTGGCTGTAACGCATCTATCTTCTCTAGCTCAGACGAGCTACTAAGCTGCTTACGCATGCGTGCAGATAAACAGTTCAAGTTGAACAACGGTGCGTTACCGTGTCACCAAAAGAACTACTCAATTTCAGATCGTCCGATGTCAGAGCGTCCATCAGGCGAGCAAGAACAATTGATTGCACCTGATTTCGCGAACCGTCTTAAAAAGAACATCGGTAAAATTGGCAAGTGGGCTAAGAAAGAGCAATTAGATTGCTACCGTATCTACGACGCTGACCTACCAGAATACAATGTAGCGATTGATGTATACCCAGGTCACCTTGTGATTCAAGAATACGCAGCGCCTAAAGATGTACCGGAAGAGAAGGCAAAACGTCGCTTAACCGATATCATCCGTGCTTCTATTCAAGTAACAGGCGTAGAAGCAAACAACGTTGTGCTTAAAGTTCGTCAGAAACAGAAAGGCCGTTCTCAATACCAGAAATTGGCTCAAGACTCATCGAACTTAGAAGTGAACGAGTATGGCGTTAAGCTGATTGTTAATCTTCATGATTACCTAGATACCGGGTTGTTCCTAGATCATAAGATCACTCGTCGTCGTATCGGTGAGATGGCCGCAGGTAAGGATTTCCTAAACTTGTTTGCTTATACAGGAAGTGCATCTGTTCATGCTGCTGTGGGTGGTGCTCGTTCTACAACTACTGTTGATATGTCTAATACCTACCTAGAGTGGGCGAAAGAGAACATGGAGCTTAACGGTCGTGTTGGTCGTCAACATCAGTTTGTTCAAGCTGACTGTCTACAATGGCTAGCTAAAGAGCAGGGTTCTTATGATCTGATCTTTATCGATCCACCTACGTTCTCTAACTCAAAGCGTATGGATCAATCTTTCGATGTTCAACGTGATCACATTCAGCTGATGGAAAACCTTAAACGTCTTCTTCGTGAAGAAGGCACGATTGTGTTCTCTAACAACAAGCGTCACTTCAAAATGGACTTGGAAGCTCTAGATGAGTTAGGTCTTAAGGCTCAGAATATCTCAGCGAAGACACTTCCATTGGACTTCTCTCGCAATAAGCACATTCATAACTGCTGGTTGATTACACATAAGTAGTTAAGAGATCGTATAAGGATATAGAGTGCTGACTCTCTACAGTACAGAAGGGTGCCATCTATGTGAGATGGCATTCCAACTCACGGAACAGTTAAACATTAGCCATCACGTCAACGTTGTTGACATTGCATTTGATGATGAGCTCTTTTCCCGTTACGGGGTCACTATTCCGGTGCTCAAATTTGAAAGCTCTGACCTTTCTCAAAGCTCAGAGCTTAACTGGCCATTTGGCTTGTTAGAACTTAATGATTGGTTAAAGAAGAATGGCATTACTTACAATTCATAATGGGCAATTAGCGTTTGGTGATCACCCATTATTAGATCGTGCGGACTTCGTGCTGCAAGAAAACGAACGTGTATGTTTAGTAGGGCGCAATGGCGCTGGTAAGTCGACATTGATGAAAATCCTATCTGGAAACATCATCATGGACGACGGTAAGATGCAAATCACGCAAGATGTGGTTGTGTCTCGTTTAGAACAAGATCCACCGCGTAATGAACAAGGTACAGTTTATGACTATGTTGCTGGTGGCCTTGCTGAAATCGGTGAACAGCTGAAGATCTATCATGATCTTCTGGATCTCATCGCGACAGACCCAAGTGAAAAGAATCTAAACCGCCTTACTCGCGTTCAAGAACAACTGGATCATGCTAATGCATGGCGTTTTGAAGATCGTGTAAGTAACGTATTGGCAGCACTTAAGCTGACTGCTGAAACCAAACTGACAGATTTGTCTGGTGGTTGGCAACGTAAAGCGGCACTTGCTCGTGCGCTTGTATGTGACCCTGACGTGCTTCTACTCGACGAACCGACTAACCACTTGGATGTTGCAACCATTGAATGGTTAGAGGGCTTCCTGAAAGACTTCCGCGGTTCAATCATCTTTATCTCGCATGACCGTGCGTTCATTAAATCGATGGCAACACGTATTGTCGATCTTGATCGCGGTAAATTGAGCTCTTTCCCGGGCGATTACGAAAATTACCTTGTTGAGAAAGAAGAGGCGCTTCGTGTTGAAGAAATGCAAAACGCTGAATTCGATAAGAAGCTTGCTCAAGAGGAAGTTTGGATTCGTCAGGGTATTAAAGCTCGTCGTACTCGTAACGAAGGCCGTGTTCGTGCGCTTAAGAAGCTACGTGAAGAACGTTTGAACCGTCGTGAAGTGCAGGGCAAAGCGATTATCCAAATCGACGATGGCCAGCGTTCAGGCAAGATTGTATTTGAAGCTGAGAATCTTAACTTTGGCTTTGAAGGCAAAGAAATTGTTAAGGACTTCAGCTTCAACATCATGCGTGGCGATCGTATCGCTCTGATTGGTCCTAACGGTTGTGGTAAGAGTACGGTACTTAAGCTGCTTCTTGACCAGCTTAAGCCTGATTCAGGTCGTTTGCATTGTGGTACTAAGCTTGAAGTCGCTTACTTTGACCAATACCGCGAAATTCTAGACCCTGAGAAGTCTGTAATTGATAACCTCGCGGATGGTAAGCAAGAAGTGACCGTAGGTGGCCGTGAGCGTCATGCTCTAAGCTACTTACAAGATTTCTTATTCTCTCCAAAACGTGCTCGCACTCCTGTTAAAGCACTATCTGGTGGTGAGAAAAACCGTCTGTTATTGGCGCGTATTTTCCTTAAGTCGAACAACTTGTTGATTCTCGATGAGCCAACCAACGATCTAGATATCGAAACTTTGGAACTTTTAGAAGATTTGCTTGCCAACTATCAGGGTACGCTGCTTTTAGTGAGTCACGATCGTCAGTTTGTTGATAACACAGTGATGACAAGTTGGATCTTTGAGGGTAATGGCGTTATTGAAGAATTTGTTGGTGGTTACCACGATGCTCAGCAGCAAAGAAAGCAAGCATTAGAGTACCGACAGGTTGAAAAGCCATCAAAGCCTGAGAAAGTAGTTGAGGAAACTCCCAAAACTGCGCCAGTTAAGGCTAAACCTAAGAAGTTATCGTATAAGCTACAACGAGAACTAGAAGCGCTACCAATGCGTTTAGAAGAATTGGAAACTCAAATTGAAACTCTTCAGGAAGAAGTCAACGATCCAAGCTTCTTTTCAAAATCTGTAGAGCAGACACAACCAGTATTAGATAAGCTATCTGCAGCAGAGCAGGAGCTTGAAGTTGCTTTTGAGCGCTGGGAAGAGCTCGAGGCACTACAACAGGAAAGTTAAGAAGTAATAATGACTTGTACTAAATTTAAATTAACAACAGTTGCAGCATTAGTTTTTGCTGCAACTAATGCCAATGCTGCGCTTTACAAGGTCGTTGAAGTCACTCCTTCAATTACAGGTGCCTCTGAAATCTATGGTGTGGCGATTCAACCTGGTGTTGCGACAGACGGAACGAATGAGCTTGCGTTAGGTTGCTTCGATTCAGCTGCAACCAACTGTACCGATAGTGCATTTAAACTTGCTGGTGAGACTCGCGATACGCTTGAAGCGGTAAGTTATCGTGAAGAAGTACCATTCGCAATGGATGCACCATTTCAGTACATTCAAGAGCGTGATGATTTCGAAAACTATTGTTATCGAGAGCTGAGATATTCTACATGTGAAAGTTGGGCTGAAAACCGTTGGAATGACACTTGGAGTAAGGAAAGAAATGACCTTACTCATGTCAATGCGAAAGCCTTTGTTGAAGGTGGCGAAACCTTTGATAGCCGCAATACGGTAATTAACTCGCTTTATATAAACGATGCCGATGAAGTTGAGCCTTTGGGGGTTAAATCTGAAGGTGGTATTCGTAATAACGCGATGTTCACAACTACACCAAATGGGCCAACAGGCACTTCGGAAACTCGTGCATGGCACGCTATCAAAGCAAGTAACGACAAAGTTTACAATGTAGGTAGTGTATCTACGGAAGGAGCTAAAACGGATACGTCAGATACAACGTTTAGTTCAAAGGCGGCTATTTGGGATGGCACAATAACGAAAGAGATCGACTGGATTAGATCTGGTAACGCTCAACAGGGCGATTATTTTGCCCAAGGCAGCATGCGTTCAATTGTTGAATCGGACTCTCTTTTTTATGGTGTAGGCTATAATACTGCTGATGGAAACGGCGATCTACAAGATATGAATGCAAGTGTCTTTGTGAGTACTTCACTCGATCTCGCTACGGCAACGTGGACAACTACACAAATTAGCGGTGCAGAGGTTAAGTCTGGTTCATCTAACGATGATGCTAGATACAGTAACTCAGTAGCAACCGATATTAACGACAACTTGTTTGCAGTTGGATATTCAAAACGTAACGGTTATGTTCCTGAAAATGGTAGTGCCGGTAATAAGCCTTTTATTGTAACGGATGCTAAAAACCCAACAGCAACGTATTTGTCTGGCGGTATCTTCTTCAGTGGCTCAAGCGGTGAAGCTAAAGCGGTAAATAATTACAATGAACTTGTTGGCCAGATCGATGCGGAAACGACGCGTGAAGTCGATGGCAGCGAAAGAAGACATAGAGGCTTTATTTACCCTTACGATCTCCCGTCTTCAACTGATGAACGCCGTGTTGATATTTTTGGTGGTAAAGCATGGTGGTTAGATGACTTAACAAATGATGGTGATGCGTCTAGTCACAATAACCAATTTAGAATCATTGATGCGACGGATATCAATGATGCTGGCGTGATTTCAGCAACGGCTATCAAATGTACAGTCGACGGTAATGATAAGCCTTATGACACAACATCACACAACTCATACTGTGGTGGTGCCTCATCTAACGCAGTCGAAAAGGTTGTAGCTGTTAAGCTTATCCCAATCAAGGGAGCAAGGTATGACACTGGCTCTGACATTGATAGCGTAGTAACTCGTAGCACCGACACCGAGAAAGTTGAGCGCCAAGGTGGTAGCCTAGGTTGGTTAACTTTGACTGTGCTTGGTCTATTAGGGTTCCGCAGAAAATTTAAATAATTTTATCTCTTGAGCCCGAGTTCACAATTCTGAACTCGGGCTTTTTTTCGCCTTGAGAAAAGTGAAAATTTGACCGATTCTTAAAGTTGGAGTCACAAAAACTCCGTAAAGTTGTAATCATTGTATGTTAGTAAATGGAACACCCGTATGAGGACTGCACTATGAAGAGACAAAAGCGTGATCGACTAGAACGAGCACAATCTCAAGGCTACAAGGCTGGTTTAAATGGACGGTCGCAAGAAGCTTGCCCATATAGCCAAATGGATTCTCGGTCTTATTGGTTAGGTGGATGGCGTGACGCCAAAGATGACAAGCAATCAGGTCTCTATAAGTAGATAGGGCGTAAAGAATTCAAGGTCAGGGCTCCATTGTCTGTTGATTACAACGGCTGGAGCCTTGTTAGTTTCAGACGAGTGATAAGCTCCCCAGAGCTATAAAGTATTATAGTTTCGCTATCATAAGCGTATCGCTGGTGGATTTATCCTGTTTCAAGCTTAATACGGGATACTTTAATGCACTATAACTAAATTTATTGGAACGAAAATAAAGCAGCCATGGGCTGCTTTACTAAAAATCTAACTATTAGATTAGAATGCTGACGTATCTTGGAAAAGGCCAACTTTCAAATCTTTAGCAACGTAGATCTCTTTACCATCAACAAGTACGCGACCATCCGCAAGGCCCATAACTAGACGACGGTTAACAACACGCTTCATGTGGATCTCGTAAGTTACTTTTTTCGCTGTAGGCAGAATTTGACCAGTGAATTTCACTTCGCCAACCCCTAGAGCACGACCTTTACCTTCGCCGCCAACCCAACCAAGGTAGAAACCAACCAGCTGCCACATTGCGTCAAGGCCTAGACAACCAGGCATTACAGGGTCACCTGGGAAGTGACAATCGAAGAACCATAGGTCAGGAGTAATATCCAGCTCAGCAAGAACTAAACCTTTACCGTAATCACCTTCAGTTTCAGACATCTTAGTGATGCGATCCATCATTAGCATGTTCGGTGCTGGTAGTTGAGGGCCTTGTGGCCATAGTTCGCCTTGGCTTGATGCTAGAAGCTCTTCGCGAGTGTAAGAATCACGTTTGTTTTGCATTATCAATTACTCCGATTTTTGATAGGTGCATATTAGTGAACAGGTGTACGCTAAACAAGTCCGATCAGTACTAGACAAACCAGTTTTTAATGCGTCCAACGATTCCAATAGGGTGCTCATGTCTTTCAAAGTTTTCAATACGTTCCGCGATTTTACTCAGAACGCTTTCTTGTTCATCGTCTCTAAATGGTTTGTTCATAATGAGAGGAATTGCTTCGTCTACATTAGACACAGACCAAATATGGAATTCTTCATTCTTAATGCTTTCAATAAGGTCAGGCTTTAGTGCAAGATGCCTTAAGTTCGATCTTGGAAGGATCACACCTTGTTCGCCTGTTAAGCCGTTGTGCTTACACACATGGTAGAAGCCTTCGATTTTCTCGTTTAGCCCGCCAACAGCTTGCACACGTCCAAATTGGTCAACTGCACCTGTAACCGCAATTTGTTGATTGATAGGGTATTCAGACAAAGCACTAACCAGAGAACACAACTCCGCAAGAGAAGCACTATCGCCATCTACTTCGCAGTAAGACTGCTCAAATACTACGGAAGCTGCGTATGGTAATGGATCTTCAAGGTTTAGTGCGCTGCTCACAAATGCTTGCATGATCATCATGCCTTTAGCATGAAGATTACCACCCAGCTCGGCTTTGCGCTCAACATCGGCAATATCACCATCACCAAAGTGAATAACACAGGAAATTCGTGCAGGTTCACCATACGATATTGGGTGTCCCGGTACATCGATGACCGTCAATCCATTAACTTGACCAACTTGTTCACCTTCAGTTTCGATAATGACTTGGCCATCACGAATATCATCAAGGGCGCGTTCTGGTAGATAAGATTCACGGTTGTATTTGTGCTGTTGAGCTTGCTGGATATGGTGAATATCAATCTCACCATTGTCGGCTTCAATCAAAGCTTCGTTCAATAACGCGTTGTGCCAAATAGGGCACAGTGGGATATAGCTTTGATCTTCGGTTTCTCTTGCTCCGGCAGTAAGAATGCCAGTCAACGCTTGTTGCGTGATGTTTGGTAATTCATAGCGTTGTTGAAGCCACTTAAGGTAACCAAGATATTGAGTCAGAGTGTCTTCTGAGAGCTTAATGTCCTGTTCAATTTCGCTGAATAGGCAAAAACCGGTTTGAATATCGCTGTCTAGGTAATCAAGGTCACCTAGTTGAGCTCTGTCTCCAACTACAATTAACTTAATATTGTAAGTAAGAGGTAAGGTTGGCGACTGATTCAAGTGTTCAGGGTTACTGCTGATAGGCTCTACAGCTTCACCAAGCAGCGCAGATTTAAGCAGTAACCAGCTTCCTGGGTTTGCCAAGATCAGGTTTGCTGAAACGATCAGATAACCGTTGTTTGCTCTAGCCAGTAGGCCAGGTTTTGTCGCAATAACCTTACCGTCTTTCGATTGAACTTGGTCAAATAGAGAGGCAGCATTTAAAGACTCAGTTTTGATAACCGGCAGAGTGTGATCATCTAAAGCAGTGACTAGAGATTCAACAATCATTTGACGATAGATTGAATTGTCCGGAGCATTTACCAGTAAAACGCGCGAAAGGTTAGACAAGCGAACAAAGCGGGTTAGCGCATCTTTGAATCTATGTTGAATATCTGAAAACGGGAAAGGCGAGATGTCAGGGAATTGCTCTAATTGAGCGCTATATTCGTCGTACTGAGGCGTAACATGTCGCCAATCTACTTGAGTCATTTAAGTTTCTGATTATGATAATGAGGTAGGGAGTATATAGAAAAACCGATCTCGCTTGTAGCTCTATGTTGTAGTTACTAATCACTAAGCTAATATAAGTATGATCTTGGTCTATTCTTTCAAGACAATAATTGTTAAATAGCCTATTTTGGGTTACGCTGTCACTAGGATTAACTTTCGAGATTAGACATGAAATATCAGCAACTTGAAAACTTGGAATGTGGTTGGAAATGGAACTATCTGGTCAAAAAATGGAAAGAAGGCGAGTCGATCACCTGCCACATAGATTCAAGTGAATCTGACGTTGCTGTTAAAGCCTTATTGAAGCTTGAACACCAACCTACAGGTGTCCTTGAGTGGATATCTAACAACATGTCTCCTGAGCTCGATAACAAGCTTAAACAAGCGATCAGAGCTAAGCGAAAACGCCACTTCAATGCTGAACAAGTTCATACAAAGAAGAAATCAATCGACCTTGATTACCGTGTATGGGAAAAGCTATCTCAACGTGCGAACGAGCTAGGTTGTACGCTCTCAGATGCCATCGAGTATTTGGTTAGCGAAGCGTCTCGTAGTGAGCAGGCCAGCAAGACGGTGACTAGCCTCAAAGAAGACTTAAGCAAGCTCCTTTCTGACGATAAATAACCATCAACAGTAGTGGTGACATTATGATGTACGTAATCTTAATCGGTGCGGTATTAGTTTTTTGGTTAGTAGCAGTCGATCGACCGGTATTGAAAATTAAATTTAGCGACGGGGCGATCGAACAAGTTAAAGGGCATCTTCCACCGAGCTTTAAGCACAACCTTCAAGAGATTGGTCATAACAATACCTTTAAAGGCGAGCTAAAAGTGTATGCAAAACGTTCTGGTTACAATCTCAAGTTCACTAAAGATGTTCCTAAAAACGTACAGCAACGTATTCGTAACGTGTTCCCGCATAATGGTTTTAAGTCTAAAGGCTCAAAGAAAGCGTAATCGTTGAGAGTTACGCGTTAGCTGGTCAATCCTCATACTAAGTTAATCCTTCATTTCTCTTAAATCTCCGCATACTGTTCTCACCCTCAACAAAGAGAGAGCAGTATGAGATATCTAGTATTACTATTATGTTTTTTATCCCCAGTCGCTTTTCCCGACGATGCATTGGTTAATCCTGTAGCTAAAAAGATAAAAGTCACCGTCATGAAAGGGCTCAACAAGAGTAATGTTGATTTCGAGGGTTATTGCGATCTGATGATTGAGATGAAGCACTCTAAAGGTTATGCAAGAATCAAAAAGGTGAAAACGTCTGGAGATAGTAAAGTTTGCAAGCAGGCGAAAAAACACCTACCGACGAAGAAAAGGTTCAAATACAGCTTTCCAGAAAAGTATATCCGGCTACATATCACACACTAGCCACTCTCAACGCACTATAACTAAATATCCTTAATTTTATTGAAACAATTTCGTGAACCAATCTCTAATTTCTATTAATATTGGTTTTGTTATAAAGGCAGGATATGCCGATACAAGAGCATTTACGGCAAAGGAAAGTCACGGTTGTTGTTAGCAAATAAAAGTTATACCCCTGAAGTAGTTGAGATCTCAAGGAAGGTCTCAATCAATGTTGAAGCTCGCTTTAATCGATGGTTAATCTCACCTGAATATAAGCTCGCACAATCTACAGTAGACACGTTACTAAGTTTGGAAAATAGGTATTGTGATAGTGTCATATTTGATGAATCTGACCGCATATCTCACAATCAACGTATTTTATTGCGCTGCGAGCAGGATAGAGTCAATGCTCATCGTGAAAAAGTCGACGCGAAGCAACAAACCTTACGATACGTTATCGATGATGTCAGCAATGCCGCTTCTGCGCTAATGCTTGAGAAGCTTCAAGGTACCTTAATAAGTTCGTTGTTTTCAGACTTACCCGATTACAATCAGTTCGCTAGTGTTGCGTATTCGCCATCTTTAAACTTTTCCAAACTCCATGAAATATCCGCGAAAAGTAGGCCATTAAGCTCAAGTTTAATCGAGTTTGTTTCCAATCAAGAGTTTGCAGATAAATATGGAAAGAAATCTAAGGTAATTCTCGATCCAAAAGTTGCAGCACGACAAATAGGAATAGAAAATTGTCGTTTATTGTTCCCATTGTTAATGAGTCAACAGCTGATTAAGTGGAATGATGGCAACATTAAACACATCACACCTAAGGTTTGGCAACACTTGGTCGTGACGTCAAATGCGACTCGAATTCGACTTCAAGAAACGTCGGTTAAAGATCCTAATGTAGGCATTTTACTTGGTGTGTTGAGAGTTCTGCCTTTGTTTTTAATTTGTAACCACTTTTCTTCAACGTTTGAAGACGCATTGGTAAAAACGATGCTTGGTTATCGTGAAGCAAGTGACAAGCATGACGAATATTATGCTTGTACTGAGGTGATGCCAAACACACAGTTTCTTGAATCAATGGTCGAGCAGCTAGAGCTTAAGCTACTAAAAAACCTCGTTGAATTTATAGATTGGAGCCCTGGAAATCAGTTCATCAAGAGGGCACTTCTAGAGGAAGTGAATGACATTCCAGTACTTGAGCGAACGGTTTATGGTGCAGCTTTGGCTCAAGGTAGAAAATATTCTGTTTTCGAGGCGTTAGATAATAGTGAACTATTTAACGTTAAGCACCGACCTTATTGGTTTTCAACTGTTCAAATGTCTATCGCGACGATTGAGCAGATGCAAGATAAAGTACTGGGAAAGCTTACGGTGAACATGTAATAAAAAGAGAGAGTCTCATTAATGTCGCTCTCTTTTTTGTTGCGCTGTAACTTTATGTGAATGTCTTGTTTTGGCGCTAAACAGTAGGATTACACTCTACTTAACTGACCACTTCGAAGGTAAACGACTCTTGCTTTGCTATTGCGTGTTTAACAGGGATACCAAGGCGCTGGCAAGTCATCAGAACTTTCAATTTCCTGTCGGCAGGAGCGTGCTCTGACAGAATCACCGAGCTTAGGCACTCTCTATTAAGGTAGAGTTTATTTCCGATTATCTCGTCATCAGGTAATACCCAGCGGTATTCCTTTTCATAACGCCAATTAGAATGCTTAATTTTGAATATCTCAGCTCCCAGTCTTGATGTTTGTAAACCTCTTAGCGATGCCGGGCGGAACATATTCGGTTCGTCTTCATACTGGACTTCAAAACAGTTGAGATTGGCCTCGCCGTTATAGCAGTTGAGATCATACTCGATACACATGCCTTTAAAGTTGTCACCATACTGCGACCATAGTATTGGGTGGTCGTTCGACTGAGAGAAACACATGATCTTAAAGTTTTGTTGAAGCTCTTTGTTGAATGCGTGGTTAGATTCAAAAGGGTTATTAAAAGTTTTAGCGTAATCAAACCACAACGAACACTCGGAAATAGATTGTATGTTTCTGTCGTGGAGCGATCTGAACTTATAAAGTTTAGGCAACATATCAAACACCTAGTTTACAAAATTGCCTGATGTTAACACTTTAATTTATTTTTAAGGATTGAATGCATAGCATTTGATTGCTTAATCACCAAATTTATTCGTATAATTGTTTGATAGATCAAAATTTAAACACGAAATAGTAGCCTGTTAAAGTGGTTTATTTTGCGTTAGGGCAAAGCTTTCAAGTTGTAACTTTTTACAGAAGATACAACGTAACTTTATTTATGGTTGAATTGTCTTGTCAAAGTAGAGGTCGAGTAGGGAAATAGGTGATCAAAATTAAAGCCGAGCTTTAAAAGGACGGCTTTAGTAGTATTGAGCCTACGAGTGAATCAAGTTTAGAAGTGGTACCTTGCACCTAGGTAAGCGGTTTGAGGTGACACATCGATGGATTCAATTTCAACGTTTGCATAGCGGTAACCAATATGGATATCGATGTTGTCTGTTACCATCGCACCAAGCTCAGCACCAACTTGGTAGGCTGCTTCAGACTTAGAGTCTGATACTCCAAAAGCTTTCGCTTCCATATCCATAGAGCCAACACCGGCTAATAAAGATACATACAGATCTAATACGTCACCTTCAACAATAAACTTTGGTTTAATGTTTACGAAGAAAGCATGGCCTTCAATATCCATTAAGTCGTTATAGCTAACTTTTCCGATTTTTCGGTACTCGGCTTCTAGCCCCAGTTTGACGACATCATGTGTATTGAATTCGTAGCCTCCAACCAAGTTATAGCTAAAGTCTGATAGATCAGATGAATCTTCAATGGCGCTGCCACGATATTCTAATTCAGTTTCATTATAAAAGCCGATATCAACACCAGCATAAAAATGACCATGCTCTCTAGGTGAGTTTTCGTTTTCACTAGCAAGCGCCTGCGAGCTGATGCCAAAAAAAGCGGTGAATAGCGATAGGGCGATTGTACTGATTTTCATGTAAAGCCTTCTAAGATAATAAGTTATTCTGTTCCAGAATATGTTAACAAACAAAAGATACTCTAACTAATTGAGAACTAGCCTAAAGATCTGATTTTAAAGACTTGTTGGTAATAGAAGTGTCATTATCGCAGTTATGAGACAAGTTAATATAGTCCAGACAGAGGTTAATAGAATTTATGTTGCACTGTAACTTACGATTAGCCAAGTCGTTTATAGAAGTTCGTTTTGGATGGCAACGCAGTTTGGTAACAATGACCGTTGGGCATCAGAAAATTGAAAGTTAGTGGTTTGAAAAACGAGTACGGATGTTACTGATGACGTTGATAGTTGATTCAATTTGGTGAAGAACAAGCCAACATAGGTAAACAAGACTAGATGATTCGGGAGTTCGCTTGGTCTTTTGGGACCGTTAAATCTAGCGAACAAGAGTAACCAAGTCTTTTCAGTTTATTGGTAGTACGGACAATAGACCGAGAGTTAGTGGAAGCGTTAATCATCTAGGTTCTTTTGGTAAGCAAAATCAGGGTAATAGCTTTTAACACTCAACCAGCAGAGACTCTGGACTAACTTTGGAGAGGCATCCGTAATTAGAAGTCTTAATTAAGTTTGAGCAGACATGTGATAAAGCCATCACGATTTAATCCAATTAACGCGGAGTCAAAGCCAGCCAGTAATTAAATAGATAGATTCATGCGGCGCTGTACGTAAAATTACGCGAGTAACAGGCCCTGAAACCTCTCAGATTTCAATCTCATTTTTGGTGCGTATTATGTATATTATGTTAAATAGGTTTTAGCGTTTATAAGACAGGTATCTTTGTGTGATGCCCTGCCTTTTGTTTATCTACCAAATTGGCGTTCTATTTAACAGTAAGGCTATTTACCATAAAATACCTAATAAACATATATCCTAATCTTCGATTCAGAATATGTTTATTAGACTTCAAGCATTAGCCTGTCAATTGCTTCTGTAATTTCTTTGGTTCTTACTGGTTTGGTAACGAAATCATTCATACCTACATCTAAGCACGAATATTTATCTTCTAGTGATGTGTGTGCTGTTAGCGCGACGATTGGCGTTTTGATGTTCGCGTCTCTCATGTATTTAGTTGTCGTCAAGCCATCCATTACTGGCATCGACACATCCATCAAGATAATGTCTATCGAGTCGTTTCCTCTTTCAACAAAGCCAATTGCTTCTTCACCGTTACTTGCGATAAAAACTTCGTGGCCTTGTCGCGTTAGAATCAATTTAATCACCATTTGATTTGTAGGATTGTCTTCGACAACTAAAACTGAATAGCGGCTTCTGAGTTCTCTTGAAGATTTGTCTTCTTCACAGTGAGCTAGATTGTTCGTGACTCTGGTCAGCACTGGTAACTGTACTTCGAATTTAGAACCTTTACCTGGCTCACTTTCTACAGATATGCGTCCTCGCATCAACTCTACCAGTCGTTTGGTTATCGCCAGGCCTAAACCGGTACCACCAAATCTGCGTGTGATAGTGCTATCAGCTTGCACGAATGGGCTGAATAGCGACGAAAGTTGTTGTGAGCTAATGCCAATCCCGGTGTCTTCTACTGTTATATAGAATGAGCTCTGCAGGTATTTGATAGAAACATGAACATGCCCGCGTTCAGTGAACTTAATCGCGTTACCGATCAAATTAAATAGTATTTGTGCCAAGCGGCTTGGGTCGATGTAATGAAGTTCACCCTCAGGGATATCGCTGGATATTGTTAGCGCCAAACCTTTATTGTCTGCTGTCTTCTTTTGTTCAGACAATACAAAAGTTACAGTGTCTCTTACATTGCTCCATTGAGGCGCAAGCGAAAAACATCCTGACTCGATCTTAGAAAAGTCCAATACATCACTGATAATTGCCAGTAGAAGCTCAGATGATGTGCTCATATTAAGCAGTATAGACTGTTGTTCGTCGTTCAGAGGTGTGGATTTTAGGGCGTCTATCAAGCCAATGATGGCATTTAACGGGGTTCTTAACTCATGACTCATCATTGCTAAGAATTCAGACTTGGCCTTGTTGGCTCTCTCTGCATCTTTCCTTGCTGTGACGAGTTCTGCTGTTCGTTCTCGAACCGTTGCTTCGAGCTTTTCTTTGTTTTCAATATCGAAAACAGCACGCTCAATCAGTGGTCTAAAGCGGTTTAGGGTTGCTTTGGTTTCAACACTAAAGTGCTTGGTATTGGAGTGGATAAAGATGATGACGGATTGTGTTAGCCCGCTATCGATACCAGTAATTAGAACAGAGTTGATTTGATCGAGGATAATAGGATGTAAGGAATTGAATTCACCCAGAGACTTGGGTTCAAAAAGGATGGCGCATTCTCCATTGATCACTCGAGATAGCTTGCCACAATCACTCCAATTCATTTGTTCGAAGACTTTGTTATTGGTTAGTAGGGTTTTGAAATTGCCCTCGTTCCCTACCCTAGATATTACGATAAAGTCATCAAACTTAATGTATTTTTTGAGCACAAATTCAAGACTATAAAATATCTCAGATATGTTACTTGCCTTACTGATCGCAGAGATGGTTGATAAGATCACCCTGTTCTCTTCAGCCAGTTTTCGCTCACGGGCTTTTAGTTTTTGCAGTTCAATACGTGCTTCTTGCAGCGCTTCTTGACCTTCAGAGCCCATTATTTTTTCAACCTATAGAACGTTGCAGACGATACCATTAAATTTCCGTGCGCACTCTCACCGCCAGATAACCTTCCTTGTTCACCAAAGGTGAATGGGCATATGTATGGGAGTCCGTTAAGTGCTTGATTGATTTGATCGCATACTTCGTCCATATCTTGCTTAAGGTTCAACATTGGACCTGCACAGAAGATGTTGATCGCCCCTAGTTTCTCTTCTAAATCCATGTCGTTGTAGTAAGAAGAGTGAATAATATTAGCGGCACGGCTTATCAATTGCTGTTTAGAGCCCTGCATCAAATAAATGGTGTCGCCTTCACTGATATCTGTGAATAGCTCGATTCCATTGCACTCTGTTTCTCTGATTGAGTGGGACAATTTGAAATATGGGTAGTCGTATGAAGAGCCAACTTTTCGCCCTAGCGGATACACGGACGACTTTTCGAATATATAGCCATCATCACTACCACCTAGATGGAAATTGGTCCATTCGTTATAAACGGTGACGGCTGGTCTATGGTCAATCTCCAACAATATTCGGTTTCTTACTTTAGTCACGGTCCCAGAATAGCGAGTGGGCGTATGGCCTGCACTAAAAGAGGAATAGATGGACTGAGACGCAAACACTACCGTTAAAGACACACCATTTATAGACAGCGACTCTTCGGTGAAGATACTCCAATTTCCGGAAACCTGGTTGTCTGCAGCACTGCCACCAATAATTGGCACTTCAGTACCAAATTTCTTATCGATAGCCGCCATCACCTTTTCTTCGTTACCCGGTGTGGAATGCAGCAAGATAAGATCAGGAATTTCACCTTCTCGGTTGGCGTTCTTGAGTGCTTTGTCTATCGCGCTGAAGGTACTGCGGTCTATGGAGTCGCTGAAATGTTCGATTCCCGTACCATAGGCGTTGATCCCCGAGTCATAAATAATGAGGACGCCAATGACTGGACCAGAATGAAAACCAGTTTCGGTCATAATGCCGTGACAAGTAGTACAGCCATGTATGGGAGTGTTCGGGAGAGCATCTACGAAATATCTCTGCACAGCGAGTGTCGAATACTCTTCTGTGCAGTAGCAAATAAGACAAGCAATATCGTCAGGGTTTTCCACCCCGCTGAGCAACTCATCTACTGCGATTTTATCGTCTAGGGAGTAAGAGACTTTTGATAGAAATTTCATAGATTCTGGGTAACTTTATTAATGCTCTCTTTATAACACTTTAATGCATTGTGTTTCACTGATTTGGTACATGTTTCTATCAAAAGAACCGAGGTGTGCCCCAGTTTCTCTCTGTTACTCCTTAGAAAGGTTTACAGAAAACGTGCTCACCTGTTGTGGAAATGTAACCGTTATTGAGGAGGTCTTATCACTAGTTTGTAACAGCCAATTTGATGGTCCTTTTTCTTCCAGAATTCCGCTTTCATTATAGCTAATGATAAATTTGCCAGTTTTAGATGTTTCGATCGAATACCCTAGGTTATTGCTTGAAACTGAAACATTATGATTATCAATACCAAATTTACAAGGTTTTGAAACTATACAGTTTACTGTTTCGTTATTATCGTATGTTACTGTTCTCCAAGTAAATACAGCTATTAAAATAACCAACATGACGATAATTTGAACAAGCCTGCCTTTTGTTAGCTTTTGTGCCGCCATTATAATCTTTACTCCTTGTTACAAAGTTCAAAGTTTTTAAATAAAAATCCAATTCCAGACCAAGCTTAAGGTTACTACTCTGTCATTGATTTGTTAATTCAAGTATAGTGTCGCGTTGAAAATGCCACTTTTTTTTAAAATCAGCAAGTGGAAATAAAGCCCTGAATAGGCTGAATTTCCTTTTCTAATTTGGGTGGCATTACGACGTGAGTCGTGTTGGAAGTAAAGTGTAGTAAATAAGAAATTGGAAGCATGCAAATGAGCCAAGAAAAGCAGCTTGAACAAAACTACAACTATACGGTCGTCCGTCAATTTACCCTAGTTACAATTTTGTGGGGTATTGTCGGTATGGGCGTTGGTGTTTTGATTGCCGCTCAATTAGTTTGGCCACAGCTAAACTTTGATACGCCGTGGTTGACGTACAGTCGTTTACGTCCCCTGCATACTAATGCGGTTATTTTTGCGTTCGGTACAAGTGCGCTGTTTGCAACATCATATTATGTTGTACAACGTACCTGTCAGACGCGTCTCTTTGGTGGCCCTCTCGTAGCCTTTACCTTTTGGGGTTGGCAAGCGATTATCCTGTCCGCTGCAATTACTTTACCGTTAGGTTTAACCTCTGGTAAAGAATACGCAGAACTTGAATGGCCAATCGATATTGCTATTACTCTTGTGTGGGTAGCTTATGCGGTCGTGTTCTTCGGAACCATGATTAAACGTAAGACATCGCACATTTACGTAGCAAACTGGTTCTTCGGAGCCTTCATTATCACGGTTGCCGTGTTGCACATTGTTAACAGCCTAGCTGTTCCTGTCTCTGCGTTTAAATCGTACTCGATTTATTCCGGAGCGATCGATGCAATGGTGCAATGGTGGTACGGACACAATGCGGTAGGCTTCCTATTGACAGCTGGTTTCCTAGGCATGATGTACTACTTCGTTCCTAAACAAGCTGGTCGCCCTGTTTACTCTTACCGTTTGTCGATTGTTCACTTCTGGGCTCTCGTGTCTCTGTATATCTGGGCTGGTCCTCACCACCTACACTACACTGCACTTCCTGACTGGACTCAATCTCTAGGTATGGTTATGTCTTTGGTTCTGTTTGCTCCATCTTGGGGTGGCATGATCAACGGTATTATGACTCTATCTGGTGCGTGGCATAAGCTTCGCTACGACCCAATCCTACGTTTCCTAATCGTTTCTCTATCATTCTACGGCATGTCGACTTTCGAAGGCCCAATGATGGCAATCAAAACGGTTAACGCACTATCTCACTACACGGACTGGACTATCGGTCACGTTCACTCTGGTGCGTTAGGTTGGGTTGCAATGGTTTCTATCGGTTCGGTTTACCACTTAGTTCCTAAACTATTTGGTCAAGAGCGTATGTACTCTGTATCCCTAATCAATGTTCACTTCTGGTTAGCAACGATTGGTACGGTTTTCTACATTGTAGCAATGTGGATCTCTGGCGTGATGCAAGGTCTGATGTGGCGTGCAGTTAACTCTGACGGTACATTAACTTACAGCTTCGTTGAATCTGTAGAAGCGTCTTACCCGTTCTACTTTGTACGTTTCTTAGGTGGTTTCATCTTCCTATCTGGTATGTTCTTAATGGCATACAACACGTACAAAACTGTTTCTGCACCTAAAGATAGCCTTAAAGCTATCCCTCAACCGGCTTAAGGAGATTTAGAATGAGCTCAAATTCAAATAATCGCCATGAGTTGGTAGAGAAGAATGTTGGCCTACTAGCGATTCTTATCGTTATTGCTATCAGTTTTGGTGCTTTAGTAGAAATTACCCCACTTATTTTCCAAAAGCAGACTACTGAACCTGTAGAAAATCTACGTGTTTACTCTGCTCTGGAAATGGAAGGTCGTGATATCTACATTCGCGAAGGTTGTAACGTATGTCACAGCCAAATGATTCGTCCTTTCCGCTCTGAAACTGAACGTTACGGTCACTACTCTGTAGCTGGCGAAAGCGTTTGGGAACACCCATTCCTATGGGGTTCTAAGCGTACTGGTCCTGATTTAGCGCGTGTTGGTGATCGTTACTCTGATGAGTGGCACCGCGTTCACCTTATCGACCCTCGCGAACTTGTTCCTGAATCAAACATGCCTGGTTTCCCATGGCTTGCTGAGAATGTACTTGATGGCAAATTGACTAAACAGAAGCTTGAAATCTTCCGTAATCAATTTGGTGTTCCTTACACAGACGAACAAATTGCTAACGCTAAACAAGATGTTGAAGGAAAAACAGAGATGGATGCAATCATCGCTTACCTTCAATCGCTTGGCCACGCAATGAAATAAGGAATAATTATGGACATTATTACATTTCAAAGTGTTTGGACTGTTACTGTTTTTGCTTGTTTCATCGGCATCGTTTGGTGGGCTTTCGGTAAAAATCGTAAGTCGCGCTTCAACGAAGATGCAAACCTAGTGTTCGCTGATGAAGCACCTGCGAAAGATAAAAATCAAGGAGTGACGAAGTAATGAGTACATTCTGGAGTATTTGGGTAACAGTAATCACAATCGGTACATTGATTGGCTGTGCAGCCTTACTTCGTTGGTGTTCCAACGATAAAACAGGTGTAGAAGAAGGTCAGGATATGGGCCATGAATACGATGGTATTCGTGAGCTTAATAACCCGCTACCTAAATGGTGGACATACCTTTTCGTTAGCACAATTGTGTTTGCAGCTGTTTATCTAGCTCTATACCCAGGCCTTGGCAACTTTAAAGGTCTACTAGGTTGGACGAGTTCAAACCAAACAGTTCGTAGCGTAGAAGAGTCTCGCTCTGCAATCGCTGCTGCGCAAGCAAACAAACAGTTAGACGCATACGCGAAAGAGCTTGATGATGCAGACACCTACTTTGGTGAAGCATTCAGAAAGCTAGCTCACGACGAAAATGGTCTACGTTCCGTCCCTGACATTGCATCAGATGCTGATGCAATCAAAGTGGGCCAACGTTTGTTCCTACAAAACTGTTCTCAGTGTCACGGCTCTGATGCACGTGGTCAGAAAGGTTTCCCGAACCTAACTGATGACGCATGGTTATATGGTGGTGAACCACAAGCTATCGTTACTACCATCATGCATGGTCGTGTCGGTCAAATGCCAGGTTGGAAAGACGCTCTTGGCGAAGAAGGCGTAAAAGAAGTAGTTAGCTACACGCTTAGCCTTTCTGGTCGTAGCGTAAACGCACGTGAAGCAGAGGCTGGTAAAGCTCGCTTTGTAGTGTGTGCAGCGTGTCACGGTACTGATGGTAAGGGTAACCCTGCTGTTGGCGCCCCTGACCTGACTGACCGCGACTGGCTATTCGGCGATTCTCGCGCTGATGTGACGGAAACAGTCATGTACGGACGTTCTGGTGTAATGCCGGCTTGGAAGGACATCCTCGGTGAGGATAAGGTTCAGCTCGTCTCTGCCTACGTCTGGAGCCTCAGCAACTCAGATAAAGAGTAACATAATAATAACAGCCCCTTCTTAAGGGGCTGTCTTTCTTTTACAGTTATAACCTTAAGTGTTTGTAAAAATTAGTTTTATTTCATTGTATATATTGAGAATAATAATATGGAACAACCTTGGTATAAGCAGTTTTGGCCGTGGTTTTTGATCTTCCTAACCGTTGGCGTTTCTATGCTAACATTGGTTCGAGTCGCGATACTTACCAACCATTCAGTTAACGTTGTCACTGAAGATTACTATAAAAAAGGTAAAGGTATTAATGTCGACATTTCGAAAGTAAATGTTGCTAAAGAGCTTGGCTTATCAGCTTCAGTTAGCGAGAAAGGTAACTCAGTTATCATTACTCTCGACAAAGGCAAACTAGACCACTTCCCTGCTATTAGCGCAATGTTCGTGCACCGAACGTTGCCTGACCGTGATTTTACTCAGCTACTGACCGCTGATGCGAGAGGCAACTACACGTTGACTCTGGATCATGAAATGCAAGGTCCATGGTTTATCGAGCTTTCTCCGCATGATTCTGAATGGTTAGTGCAAGGTCGCATGAACTTCCCTATTGATACTCCTACTCAACTAACGAACTAAATCTTATGTGTGAATCCTGTTATCACTGCGGTGAAGATGTACCAGCGGAAACGGATTTTAAAGTAGAAATCTTAGGATCGGTGCGACCTATGTGTTGTCCGGGTTGCGAAACCGTAGCCCAGACAATCGTTGATAGCGGTCTGGTCTCTTACTACCAATATCGTACCGCTCCAGCTGAAAAAGCGGATCTCGTGCCAGAGCAGCTTCTGGCACTCAGTCATTACGACAACGAAGATGTTCAATTGGAGTTCGTCCGTAACTCTGAAAATACCTCTGAAGTGACATTGTCACTAGAAGGTGTCTCTTGTGCTGCTTGTGCTTGGCTTATTGAAAAGCAAGTCTCTTCAAAGTTAGGGGTTGTTAGTATTCGTGTTAATACCACGACTAACCGCGCCCTGCTCAGTTGGGACAACACTCAGACGAAACTGAGCGAGCTGTTGTCTGCAATCCATACCTTAGGCTACAAAGCCGCACCTTTTGAGGCTGATCAACAAGAAGCCGCCTATCATCGATCGATGAAGAATTATCTCTATCGTCTTGGTATTGCTGGTTTAGCAACCATGCAGGTCATGATGCTGGCTGTGGCGTTGTATCTTGAAGTCTTCGGTAACCTTGAGCCCGAATTCAAAAGCTACTTCCGTTGGGTGAGCTTAATCTTTGCAACACCGGTTCTGCTCTACTCTGCATTGCCTTTCTATATCAACGCGTGGCGTAGCCTCAAAGGTCGAACATTGGGTATGGATGTACCTGTGTCGATCGCTCTTTTGTTTGCCTACGTTGCAAGTTTGGTCGCAACGGTGACAGAGAAAGGTGAAGTATTCTTCGAATCTATCTCGATGTTTACCTTCTTCCTACTGCTTGGTCGTTTCCTTGAAATGCGCGCTCGTCGTAAAGCCGCCGCTGCTAGTGGTAACCTGCTTAAGCTCGTTCCTGCTATGGCAACAACGTTAGATGGCGAACAAGTTCCAGTCAAAACCTTAAAAGTTGGCGACCAAATTCGCGTTCTACCGGGTGAGCACATTCCTGCCGATGGCAAAGTATTGTCTGGCAGAGTTCATATCGATGAATCGATGCTGACTGGCGAATCTATCCATGTGGTCAAAAACGAAGGCGATACCGTCTTTGCTGGTACATTGAATGGTGATGAATCATTTGAATTGGAAGTAATGACGTCAAAAGCGGATTCGGTTATTTCCAATATCGTTCGCCTGCAAGACGAAGCGCAATTGTCTAAACCCCGCATTGCAGAAATTGCTGATGTTGTGGCTCGATACTTTGTTGCGGTGATCTTAATCATCTCATTCGGTACTTGGTTTTACTGGCACCAAACACGACCAGAAGACGCTTTCTGGATCATGCTTTCGGTATTGGTAGCAACGTGTCCTTGTGCTCTGTCACTGGCAACACCGACGGCGATTACTTGTTCAACGTCTCGCATGGGTAACTTCGGTATTTTGCTGCGCAAAGGCCACGTATTCGAAACCTTGTGCAAAGTGAATCACTTGATCATCGATAAAACAGGTACATTGACTGAGGGTGATATTCGTATCAGCCAAGTTGAAACCTTCGCTGAACTTGATAAAGACACTTGTCTCAAAGTAGCGGCGAGCCTGGAACAACACGCTAACCACCCTATCGCTAAAGCGTTCAAGACTCATCTTTCTGATGAGATCGAAGTAGAGTCAGTTAATAACGTGATTGGTTCAGGTATCACTGGTGAGTGGAATGGCCAAGAAGTTGCGATTGGTAGTAGTGAATTCATTCTAGGTGAAGCTCAACCATCGGAAAGCAACGGCATTTACTTGTCGATGGCGGGTCGTCATATCGCTACATTTACTTATGAAGATCCAATCCGTAAAGAAAGCATCGAGTTTATTAAGCAATTTAAAGAAGCGGGCATCAAAACAACTCTGCTTACTGGCGATTCTTTGATTAACGCGAAGCCTGTTGCTGAAGAGATTGGTATTACTGATATTGTTGCTAACGCGAAACCTGAAGATAAACTTGCTTACCTGAACTCTCGAGATGCAAGTGACATTACCATGATGGTTGGCGATGGCATTAACGATGCCCCTATTCTTGCAGGTGCCCACCTTTCTGTCGCTATGGGCGGCGGTACAGACGTGGCGAAAGCTTCTGCGGATATGGTGTTGTTGGGTGATAAGCTTGATAGATTACTTAAGTCGCGTACTTTGGCGTTAAAAACGCGTAAGATAATTCGTGAAAACCTAGCATGGTCATTGGGATACAACCTACTCATCCTTCCATTGGCCGTTGCGGGTTTGGTTGCTCCATACATTGCCGTTGTGGGCATGTCTGCCAGCTCTATTATTGTTGTGTCTAACTCGTTAAGGCTTTTAAAAGAGCAAGGTAAATAATGGAAAGTTTATACATTCTGATCCCCATTGCGATTGTTCTGGTGTGCATCGCTGTTGGTATTTTTCTATGGGCGGTGAAGAGCGAACAGTTTGAAGACCTAGAACGTCAAGGTCACAACATTCTGTTTGATGAAGACGAAAAGGCTCACAACCATTCTGATAGCAAACCTGTCAAGAATGAGAAAGCTAACGGCGAGAGCCAAACTAACGTAGACAAAAAGAACGATGACGCCTGATTGGATCGGAGCCTTTGTTGTTGGATTGATCGGCGCAGGTCACTGCATGGGAATGTGTGGTGGTATTGCGTCGCTTCTTTCGATTGGCAACAGTAAACCTTCCCCTGTTATTCCCCTACTTTATAACCTAGGGCGCTTGCTAAGTTATGCCGTGATTGGTGGTGTGATTGGCGGTGCAATCTCTTCGATAGGTCAGCTAAGCGATTTTAACGCTCTGCTAGGTTGGCTGCGATTATTTGCAGCTGGCTTTATGATCGTCTTAGGTTTGTATATCGGTAAATGGTGGTTCGGCTTGTTGTTCTTTGAAAAAGTCGGGCAGAAACTATGGCGCTATATCTCTCCTTTAGGTAAATCATTTCTACCCTTGAAGCACCCTAGCCATGCTTTGCCGTTTGGCTTTATTTGGGGTTGGCTACCATGTGGCTTAGTTTACTCAATGCTTACGTGGGCGGCCGTATCAGGAAGTTGGTACAACGGTGCCGGTATCATGCTTGCTTTCGGTTTAGGTACGCTTCCAGCAATGCTCACAGTAGGCATGGGCGCTAATTTCCTCAAAAAACTGCAACAAGCTGACTTATTTCGCCAATTAGGCGCAATTTTAATCCTCCTTTACGGTTTCTATACCGGATATATGGCATTGCAGCTCATTATTTATACCGTATAGGTAATCTTTAAATCCGGTTTTTTTACTACCCAACTGGATAAAGGAATGCTAAAATATTGACGTATATCAAATAGTGAAAGATTGTTATGATTTCTGAAAAGCCTGTGACGAAACGTGTTCAGTCTGGTGGCTGTGCGATCCATTGCCAGGATTGTAGTATTAGCCAGCTCTGTATTCCGTTTACTTTGAATGAATCTGAACTCGATCAACTTGATCAGATCATTGAGAGAAAAAAGCCTATTCAAAAAGGCCAAGAGTTATTTAAAGCCGGTGACGAGCTTAAATCTCTATATGCTATTCGCTCTGGAACGATCAAGAGCTACACGATTACCGAGCAAGGTGATGAGCAGATTACTGCATTCCACCTAGCGGGCGATCTTGTTGGCTTCGATGCGATTACTGGTGACCAACACCCTAGTTTTGCACAAGCGCTAGAAACTTCTATGGTATGTGAAATCCCATATGAGATTCTTGATGACCTATCAGGAAAAATGCCTAAATTGCGTCAGCAAATTATGCGCCTGATGAGTAACGAGATTAAAGGTGACCAAGAAATGATTCTGCTTCTTTCTAAGAAGAACGCGGAAGAGCGTCTTGCTGCATTCCTTTACAACCTTTCGACTCGCTTCTCTCAACGTGGCTTCAGCCCGCGTGAGTTCCGCCTAACGATGACTCGTGGCGATATTGGTAACTACCTTGGTTTGACTGTTGAAACAATCAGCCGTCTTCTAGGTCGCTTCCAAAAAGCAGACATCTTGAGCGTTAAAGGCAAATATATCACTATCGAAGATCACGATGCGTTGATGGAACTTGCTGGCGTTTCAAAAGAATAGTCTAGATATCAATGATGTAGTTCAATAATGAGCTACATCATGTTTCTCTCTTAAAACCTCTTATATTTCTCTTAATCTCTCCATAACTACGCTACATTATTTATATGTTCGGTCTGAAAAGTAGGCTTAGTTATGAGTATCTATAACAAAATTTTAGTTGTCGCAGACATTAATCACGATGAGCAACCTGCTCTAGTTCGTGCTATCCAACTTGCTAAGAAAAGCACCTCAACAAGCCACATCACTTTCTTTTTGTCGATATACGACTTCTCGTATGAAATGACATCTATGCTCTCTATCGATGAAAGAGACGCAATGCGCAAAGGCGTAATTCACCAACGCGAAATTTGGATGAATAAAGTCGCAGAACCTTACCTAGATGATTCTATTGAATTTAATGTACAAGTGGTTTGGCATAACCGCCCGTACGAAGCGATCATTGCTGAGGTTTACAGCGGCGAGCACGACATCTTAATCAAAGGCACGCGTAAGCACGATACCTTGGAATCTGTCATCTTCACTCCAACCGATTGGCACTTATTGAGAAAGTGCCCTAGCCCAGTGCTATTGGTTAAAAACGATTTCTGGCCAGATCACGCGAAGATTTTTGCTTCAGTTCATGTTGGTTCTGAAACAGAAGCTCATTTAGAGCTTAACGATACGATGGTCGACAGATTACTAGAGATCACCGGTCGTTTGGATGCTGAACCTTTCTTGGTGAATGCCTACCCAGTGACACCTGCGAATATCACCATTGAACTGCCAGAGTTTGACCCAACGTCTTATACCGATGCGGTTCGTGGCCATCACTTAACGGCAATGAAAGCATTGCGCCAGAAGCACGGTATGTGTGAAGAACAAACTGTGGTTGAACAAGGCTTGCCAGAAGATGTTATTCCTCGCGTCGCTTCTGAAAATAACGCTGCGATGGTGATTCTGGGTACAACGGGTCGTACTGGCTTGTCTGCCGTGTTTATTGGTAATACCGCGGAACATGTTATCGATAAGATTAACTGTGATGTGTTGGCTCTTAAACCGTCTGGTTACGTCAGCCCACTAGACCCTAACCTTTCGAAAGGTTAGGTCAGGGATAGTTTAACTTATAAAAAAACGCCTCAAGCATTGCTTGAGGCGTTTTTGTTTGTCTGTTGTAGGCGCATCTATTGCTCTACAACGATTATTCTTATTATACGTTCGTTACGTCGATGAACATTGACTCATCGATGTTAGAAGATGAAATTTCAGCTTCTTCGAATTCGTACGCTTTGCGGTCTTCACTACGGTCTAGTGGAAGGTTCACGAAGTCAAACAGCTCGCGGTCAGCCAGTTGGCTTGGACTTACGTTCTGGATTGACTTGAAGATCTTCTCAACACGACCTGGCGTTTTCTTATCCCAATCAATTAGCATCGCTTTAATGTTCTGACGCTGTAGATTCTCTTGAGAGCCACATAGGTTACAAGGAATGATTGGGAACTCTTTATGTTCTGCGTATTTGATTAGGTCCGTTTCACGACAGTAAGTCAGTGGACGAATAACAACGTTACGACCATCATCTGAACGAAGCTTTGGTGGCATAGCCTTTAAGCGCGCACCGTGGAACATGTTTAGGAACATGGTCTCAACGATGTCGTCTAGGTGGTGACCCAGAGCGATCTTAGTTGCACCAATCTTCTCTGCGAATGAGTACAAAGTACCACGACGAAGACGAGAACATAGGCCACACGTTGTTTTACCTTCTGGCACTTTCTCTTTAACCACTGAATACGTGTCTTTATCTACGATGTAGTAAGGAATGTTCAGCGTTTCAAAGTACTCAGGAAGAATGTGTTCAGGAAACCCAGGTTGTTTTTGATCTAGGTTTACTGCCACAACATCAAATTTGATCGGTGCTGCTTCACGTAAACGTAGCAAAATATCTAACATCGCAAATGAATCTTTACCGCCACTAATACATGCCATTACTACGTCATTCTCTTCGATCATGTTGTAGTCGATGATGGCATTTCCAACATTTCTTCTCAGACGTTTCTGAAGTTTGTTGAATTCAAGTGTTTCTTTTCTATTATCGTTTTGGTTCATTGCGACTCTCACACCGTCGTATTACCGACTGTAGATTGCTAGTGGGACTGTTTTAGGGCGTGGATTATACGGATTTTTATTTGATGTTGAAATAGTAACGGCCGGATAAACAAGCTGAGTAATAGAAAGATTCTGCTTTTATTGTTCGATAAGCGCCTAAACGGCAGAGAAACGCGGCTTCACAAGCTCTCGGTTGGTATCATAGATAAAGAAAAGCAGCCTGATCTTATTCGATGAGGCTGCTTTAAGATATGTCGCAAAAACTTAGGGGGATGATTTCGCTAAGCTTTTACTTCACTAACAATGATTCTGTTAAAAATTATTGCGCGGGAATGTACGGCAATACGCGAACTGTTGGTTCTGGCAACGTGATGCTGTCACTTCCATTCAGTTCTTCTAAGGTGAATTTCGCACGTCCTTCTTTGATTGGTAGTTGCTTGCCATTTGAAAGCTCGATGTTGCCTTCCAGCTTATTAGCGAACTCTAGCGTTAACCCTTGGATATCTGGCGTGAACCAACCAGAGAACATACCGCTGACGTCTTCAAGCATCGCCTGCATCTGTGGCAATAGGTTTTCTATCTGTGCAACTTCTACTGTGCCAGCTAAAGGCTCTTGAGTCATCACCACAAAAGAATACGCACATTCCTGTTCTTGAGTTTGTACAAAGATAAGAGGGTTTGCTGAGCGTAGGTTTTGATCTACCGGTAGAAGCAGTTCATTGGCCGGAGAGACTTTTAGCTCTTCGTAGTGCTCTTCTTTTTCCATCCAAGCTTTGCTGATGTGACAGGTTTGCTGAGCTTGTTGATCAACAAAGAAGACCGCAACTTTGACATCATCATGCCCTTCTTTGGTGTTGTTTTTCAGCTGAGTATAAAGCTTAGAATACGTGAACATGTATTCTTGCGCTGAAGCAGGAAGAGAAACCCCAAGGCTTAATGAGGCTAATAAAGCGAGTGCTGTCTTTTTCATTATTATAATCTTGTCGAAGTTGAGCGTTTATAAATAGAAAGAGCAGCCAATGAGCTGCTCTTTTTGTGATATTACTGGTATAAGCCGACTATCGAAGGCAACCAAGTTGGTATCAAAATGAGTTACTTTTTCCAGTATACCTCGTTGTGACGGATCATAGCTTGTAAATCAGTCACATAGTCGGAACCTCGCTCAGAATATTTTAACAAGCCATTGGTGAGCTCTGTCGCCGTTGCGGTTGTTAAAAGATCATCACCTTGCGCATCAAGTTTTGCACGAATCACTCTTAGATCGGCGTAAGCACGATTACGATTAAGGTTCATGAAATACCGATGTACGGATTCTTGGCTTGAAGAGAATGTTGCGACTTCATGCGAGCTACCTTCGTTACGTTGTAGCGGAACAAGGCCACAACCTTTGGTGTAACACCAGTGTCCAAAATAGTTATTTGCTTTAGTGGCGAAACGAGATGTACCCCAAGCTGATTCATTGGCCGCCTGAGTTAACACAAGCGCTTCAGGTAGCACGTTTACACGATTCAACATTTCTTTCAGCCAAGCGTCATCTAAGCCCGATGAAGGTACAGGCAGGCTATACAGCTTCCCTAGTCTCTTTGCGTATGACGCGTCTTCAGAGTCAACATTGTTCAACCCCGTCTCTGAAAGCTTGGTTAGAAACGCACGTTCTTTGGTGATTCGCTTGTTTTCGATGTTGATACTTGGGCGAAGATAAGAAAAGAAGGTGTCTTTCTTTTTATTTACATCTTCAATCGCTGCGAAATCTGGCTTATCAGAAGAGACGGTCAAGTCACCAAAGTTTTGCTCTGAGTCTGAAGCCTTTTGCCCCGCTCGCCTGCGCTCTTCTTCTTGTTGGTAAAGCATTGGGCCAACTAACGAGATCGAGCCAACTAAGGCTAATGCTGTCACTTTTAGCGCAAGTGATTTACTTGCGCTTAATTTAGAGTTGTTATGCATCGAATACCTGTGGGTCTTTATTGTTGCTACCGTTGTGGTCGTCGTCGCTCTTTGGTCTGTCTGACGCGATCAGTTTGAGTTTAATGCCAAACATCTCGCGGTAAAGAATCCCTTTCACGTGGAAGAAGAAAGGTAAAACGAAGATAAGGCCAATGCCGTACATCATTGCCGCGACGATGAACATCAGCATTACTAATAGGTAGATAGAAGCAACGGTGAAGATTTTTTTGTTGACAGCACGCAGAGAAAGCAGCAGCGATTGCATTGGCGGCACTTTCTTATCACAAATCAGCAGAATCGAATGGCTGAACGCCAGTGAGAAGTAGATAGACAAGAACGGCAGAATCATACCTGCGATGCCTTGCAGCATTAGGCTAAACAAAGTCACTAGAATAACCGGAACCGTAAACTGCAAACCTTTACCGATGTGGCGTACTTTGGTTTGTAGGCCAGCGGCGTGACTCATTGCCATTAAACAGATACCCGCATAGATAGGCGCACTGATCACTTCATAGCTAAAGTTCGCGATAAAAATCGATTCAACGATTTGTGGCGTAAACGACTCTGGGTCGATAACTGCATCTAAGATAACCGCGGGATCACCAAGCTGTAGTTTTAGTGCGATATAAAAGATAGCGAGCTGCACAAACATCAGAGCAACAATCGCAGGGGAAAACGAAAGAAAGTGACTTACCGTATGTTTCCATGCCTCTTGGAATACAGCCGTTGCTTTGAGCTCATAATCGCCAGAAAGTGCACGGTCGATACTACCGCCCAAATTAAAATCTTTTTCGATGTCGTTGTTCATAGTGATACCTAGGTGCGCCAATTAAACTGAGCCACCTAACTTATTGATAAAAAATTACCTTCATTATACTCATATGTCGGATACAAACTAAAATATGAATCTGTAACAAGGCTTGCTTTTGCGTCTTAATGGTTAATAATTAGACACTTGTTGGGGCGTAAACCCAGTAAATAACAGTATGGTAAAGGATGTTTACTTTTACCTGCGAAATTTTTTATCTTCGAATGGTAAAAAATGCTTTGATTTCACGTTTTTGGTGATTATGATGCGCGCCTCAAAGGTGTATAGCAACAGGTTCTCAAACAGAACCAAGGTGGAGAAAAACAGACGTTGAACGCTAAAAAATCAGTAGGAAAACCAGTAGTACAGCTAACTGGTATTAGTAAAAGCTTCGATGGTAAGGAAGTCATCGGCAATCTTGATCTAAACGTAAATCATGGTGAGTTTCTCACGATTTTAGGCCCGTCAGGTTGTGGTAAAACAACGGTACTAAGAATGATTGCGGGTTTTGAAACGGCAGATAGTGGTCAAATACTGCTAGCTGAACAGAACGTAACCCACGTCCCTGCTGAACAAAGGCATGTTAACACTGTATTCCAAAGCTATGCCCTATTCCCACATATGACCGTTTTCGAAAATGTGGCATTTGGCTTACGCATGCAGAAAGTTCCAAACAGCGAGATTGAACCTCGTGTATTGGAAGCTTTAAAAATGGTGCGCCTAGAACAGATGGCACAAAGAAAACCACACCAGCTTTCTGGTGGTCAACAGCAACGTATCGCAATCGCTCGTGCCGTCGTTAATAAGCCTAAAGTTCTTTTGTTGGATGAATCTCTATCTGCTCTGGATTACAAACTACGTAAACAGATGCAAATCGAGCTGAAACAATTACAACGCCAACTTGGTATCACGTTCATTTTTGTAACGCATGACCAAGAAGAAGCGCTGTCTATGTCTGACCGTATTATTGTTATGCGTGATGGCGTGATTGAACAAGACGGAACACCAAGAGAGATCTACGAAGAGCCTAAGAACCTATTTGTAGCGCGTTTCATTGGTGAAATTAACGTATTCGAAGCGACAGCGAAATCTCGTCAAGATGAAAAACGCATTGTTGCGACAATCGAAGGTGAAGAGTCCATTATCTATCACGATAAAGACGTAACACCGGGTCAAAAACTGCAAGTATTGCTTCGCCCTGAAGATCTTCGTATCGAAGAAATTAAAGAGTCTGAGCAACGCGGTATTGTTGGCCACATTGTCGAGCGAACCTATAAAGGCATGACATTAGATTCAGTCGTAGAACTTGAATCTGGTATGCGCGTCATGGTTAGCGAATTCTTCAACGAAGATGACCCTGATGTTGATCACTCACTGGGCCAAAAAGTTGCAGTAACTTGGGTTGAGAGCTGGGAAGTGGTATTAGAAGATGAGCAAGAAGTTTAATTTACAAAACGCAATTGTTGCTTTAATCACAGGTTGGTTAGTGCTGTTCGTGATGATTCCAAACATCATGATCATTGGTACTAGCTTCCTTACTCGTGATGAAGCGAACTTGATCGAGATGACCTTCACTCTCGATAACTACGTGCGTTTGGCTGACCCGCTGTATTTTAAAGTGTTGATGCACTCTTTCTATATGGCAATTGTCGCAACCCTACTTTGTTTGATTATTGGTTACCCGTTCGCTTACATCGTGGCAAAAATGCCTACGAAGTGGCGTCCAATCATGTTGTTCCTAGTGATAGTGCCATTCTGGACTAACTCTTTGATTCGTACCTACGGATTAAAAATTGTACTGGGTACGCAAGGTGTCTTGAACAAAAGCTTGTTAGCGCTAGATATCATTGATAAACCGCTACGTATCATGTACTCAGAAACCGCAGTAATGATCGGTTTAGTGTACATCCTACTTCCGTTTATGATTCTGCCGCTGTATTCAGCGATTGAAAAACTGGACGATACGTACTTAGAAGCGGCTAAAGATTTAGGTGCGAACAAACTGCAAACGCTATTGAAAGTGGTACTGCCACTAACAATGCCGGGCATTATCGGCGGCTGTTTGTTAGTACTGCTGCCAGCGTTAGGTATGTTCTACATCTCTGACCTATTAGGCGGAGCTAAGAACCTATTGATTGGTAACGTGATTAAGAGCCAGGTGCTCAACGCTCGAGACTGGCCGTTTGGTGCAGCGACGAGTATCGCACTGACCATGGCAATGGCTGTGATGCTGTATGCCTACTACCGAGCAGGTAAGCTATTGAACAAGAAAGTGGAGCTAGACTAATGGGTCGCACAGTTAAGTTCAGCTTTATGGCGCTGGTATACGCCTTTCTATACCTACCTATTATCGTATTGATTGCGAACTCATTTAATGCCAATAAGTTTGGTATGAAATGGGGTGGCTTCACCACTAAATGGTATGACGCGCTTATTAACAACGACAGCCTAATGCAGGCTGCGTGGCACTCGATCAACGTAGCGGTGTTCTCTGCAACAGCCGCAACGATTGTCGGGAGCCTTACAGCAGTAGCCCTATTCCGTTACCAATTCAAAGGTAAAGGCATCGTAAATGGCATGCTGTTCATCGTAATGATGTCTCCAGATATCGTAATGGCGATTTCGCTTCTTGCGCTATTCTTGGTAATGGGTGTTCAACTTGGGTTCTTTACCCTACTTGCTGCTCACATTACCTTCTGTCTACCGTTTGTTGTAGTAACGGTATACAGTCGCTTGAATGGCTTTGATGTGAAGATGCTAGAAGCAGCAAAAGACTTAGGTGCAAGTGAATGGACGATTCTAAAGCAGATCATTCTACCTCTTGCTAAGCCAGCGGTTGCTGCAGGTTGGTTATTGAGCTTCACTCTGTCTTTGGACGATGTGATCATCAGCTCTTTCGTAACCGGCCCAACGTATGAAATCTTACCACTAAAGATTTACTCAATGGTTAAAGTGGGTATCTCTCCTGAGGTAAACGCCCTAGCAACAGTGATGTTAGTGGTGTCGTTAATACTGGTGATCATTTCTCAGTTATTAGCGAGAGAAAAAATCAAGTAAGTCTCCTACTCTATATTAGAGACAGGCTTGATTAAGAAGTTAAGAGACTTCAAGTTCAAAAAAGTGTTAATCATAAACAGAATGGTAAATTGCCATTCTGTTTTTCTATCTACTGCCTTCGGGCAACGTTTAGTTTGGAGCTAACGTCAATGAAAAAATGGGCTACTCTATTAGCTGGTAGTGCATGTGCGCTTTCAATGTTATCTGCACCATCATTTGCAAAAGATAACAAAGAATTGGTATTCATGAACTGGGGACCTTACATCAACAGTGAGATTCTAGAACAGTTCACTGATGAAACTGGTATCAAGGTTATCTACTCGACTTACGAGTCGAACGAAACCCTGTACGCAAAGCTAAAAACACACAACAAAGGCTATGACCTAGTTGTGCCGTCGACTTACTTCGTATCTAAGATGCGTGACGAAGGTATGCTACAAAAGATCGACAAAACTAAGCTGAACAACTTCAAGAATCTAGATACTAACTACCTAGATAAGCCGTACGACCCAAGCAACGACTACTCTATTCCACATGTAGTTGCAATCACAGGTCTTGCTGTTAACACTGACATGTACGACCCAGAAGATTTCCAAAGCTGGGCTGATCTATGGAAGCCAGAGCTAGAAGGTCAACTTATGATGATGGACGACACTCGTGAAGTGTTCCACATCGCACTACGTAAGTTAGGTTACTCTGGTAACACGACTAACGAAAAAGAGATCGACGAGGCGTACGCTGAGCTACAAAAGCTTATGCCAAACGTTCTAGTATTTAACTCAGACAACCCAGGCGCGCCTTACATGTCTGGTGAAGTGGGTCTAGGAATGCTGTGGAACGGTTCTGCTGCTGCTGCGCAAAACGAAGGTCTACCAATCAAACTGGTTTTCCCTAAAGAAGGCGGTATCGGTTGGGTTGATAACTTTGCGATTAGCTCTGGTGCGGTAAACGTAGAAGCAGCTCATAAGATGATTGATTTCCTACTTCGCCCTGAAATTGCTGAGCAAATTTCTCGTGACACAGGCTACCTAACGGCCGTTAAAGCGTCTAACGAGAAGTTCAAAGATAGCCCTGCGCTATTCCCATCGCAAGAAGACCTTGATCGTGTTGAATGGCAAGCTGCGGTTGGCGATAAGACAGTGAAGTACGAAGATTACTTCATGAAACTTAAAGCAGGTCAGTAATTTAGCTTATTATCTAACTGTGGCTAAGTAACCAGTTTACTTAACAGGTCAACGTAGATAATCAATAAGTTAAAAATAAGAATATCAATGAATAGGCAGCTTAGGCTGCCTATTTTATTATATCGCTGCTATAATATAGCGCGATTTTTCGAAATCCTTTACCTTGGGTTCACTACCCAGCTCCAAATCAAACAAATGAACGGAACAGTAATGAAAAAAACACTGTATACCGGCGCATTGTGTGCTGCTACTTTACTTTCTACACCCTCTTTCGCAGCTGACCAAGAACTGTATTTTTACAACTGGTCTGAATATATTCCAAATGAAGTACTAGAAGACTTCACAGAAGAGACGGGCATTAAAGTCTACTACTCAACTTATGAGTCTAACGAAAGCATGTACGCTAAGTTAAAAACTCAAGGTACGGGTTACGACTTAGTGGTTCCTTCTACTTACTTCGTTTCTAAGATGCGTAAAGAAGGCATGCTTCAAGAGCTTGATAAAACCAAGCTAAGCCACTTTGCAGATTTGGATCCAAATTACTTAGATAAGCCATTTGACCCAAATAACAACTACTCAATCCCATACATCTGGGGTGCGACGGGTATTGGTATCAACTCAGACATGCTAGACAAGTCTTCAGTTAAAAACTGGGGCGATCTGTGGGATACGCAGTGGGAAGGTCAACTGATGATGATGGATGACTCTCGTGAGGTTTTCCATATCGCTCTATCTAAACTGGGCTACTCTCCAAACACGACTAACCCTGAAGAAATCAAAGAAGCCTACGAAGAACTTCGTAAGCTAATGCCAAACGTATTGGTATTTAACTCAGATTTCCCAGCGAACCCTTACCTAGCAGGTGAAGTGTCTCTTGGTATGCTTTGGAATGGTTCTGCTTACATGGCACGCCAAGAAGGCGCAACGATTGACATTATCTGGCCAGAAAAAGGCGCTATCTTCTGGATGGACAGCCTAGCAATTCCAGCAGGCGCTAAGAACACTGAAGCGGCTCATAAGATGATCGACTTCCTTCTTCGCCCAGAGAACGCTGCGAAAATTGCTCTAGAGATCGGTTACCCGACACCAGTTAAAACCGCTTACCCTCTTCTTCCTAAAGAATTTGCTGAAGACAAGAACGTTTTCCCACCACAATCAGTGATGGATAACGGTGTGTGGCAAGATGAAGTTGGTGAAGCGAGCGTTATTTATGACGAGTACTTCCAAAAACTTAAAGTAAACAACTAAGTTATTGTTAGTTAAGAAGTTAAGTAAATAAAGCGGCGTAAGCCGCTTTATTTTTTCAGATTCAGAAACTGATGTGTGTTATTAAAGACAAGGCTTAGGCCGTTAAAGAACCTTTCTCTGTACATAATAACTCGCCAACCAGTTTAGGCACCTCGATACTCGCCTTTCCGTAGCGCTTCTCTTCAAATTCACTTTCAACCGCACTTGGTTCGAGGTTTATCTCGATAGTATGTGCACCATGCATTTTCGCATCGTGAACAAAGCCTGCCGCTGGATAAACAACACCTGAAGTTCCGATAGAGATAAACAGATCCGCTTCTTCCAGTGCGGAATAAATGTCGCCCATTCTTAGTGGCATTTCGCCAAACCAAACAATATGTGGACGCATTTGTGCAGGGATTTGGCAGCAATGACAAAGTTCACCCGTTTCAATATCGCCTTTGTGCTCTACAACTTGATTGGATTCACTGCAACGCGCTTTTAAAAGTTCACCATGCATGTGAATAATGTTGTTGCTACCGCCTCTCTCGTGCAAATTGTCGATGTTTTGAGTAATGATGGTAACTTTACCATCAAGCTTGTCTTCGAGCTCTCCCAGCGCCTTGTGGGCTGAATTGGGCTGAATGCTCTCACTTTGCAGGCCGTGACGACGCTTGTTATAGAAGGCTTGTACCAAGTCAGGATCTTTTGCGAACCCTTCAGGCGTCGCTACATCTTCGATTTTGTGGTTTTCCCATAGCCCGTCTTGTGCTCGGAATGTTTGTATCCCCGACTCTGCAGAGATGCCAGCGCCAGTAAGAATTACGATATTTCGATATGGGAAATGCATATAACGTCCTTTTAGATATGTCACTTTGTAACAGCTTAGCACTGTTCAAATTCCAACAATAGTTTTGGGGATTAGACCATAGTCTTAGGCAACTGAATTCATTGGCTATTTGTGACATAACTCGCTTGATAGTTGTGGTTGTTGTTACTCAAATTCTCTGTTTTGCTATCCATAGAAACAAAAAAGCGACCGAAGCCGCTTAGTTCTGTTCAACAGTTGTCTACTTGATGTGCTTTACCCCACCAAGTGAACAACGTTAGTCTTCGTTGATAGAAGAGATCTTATGGATAGAAAGATCCGCACCGTTGAATTCATCTTCTTCACTTAAGCGTAGGCCTGTTAGTTTGCTCAACACACCGTATACGATTAACGCGCCGACGAAAGCAACAGCAACACCTGCGACTGTACCAATCAACTGAGAAGCAAAGCTCACGCCGCCTAGACCCCAGAAAGCTTGTTGGCCGAAGATACCAGCAGCAACGCCACCCCAGGCACCACATACGCCGTGTAGAGGCCATACACCCAGTACATCATCGATCTGTGTTTTGTTTTGCATATAAGTAAATAGGTAAACAAACAGCGCACCTGCCACACCGCCCGTCACCAAAGCGCCAAGTGGGTGCATCAAATCTGAGCCCGCACAGATAGCGACGAGACCAGCCAAAGGACCATTGTGGATGAAGCCCGGGTCATTTTTACCTGCAATTAGAGCCGCAAGAATACCGCCAACCATGGCCATGAGAGAGTTCATTGCCACGAGACCGCTGATGCCATTGATCGCTTGAGCTGACATCACGTTAAAGCCAAACCAACCCACACATAAGATCCAAGAGCCTAGTGCTAAGAATGGGATATTCGATGGTGCGAAGTTGGTGTGTTTGCCTGCACGGATTCGACCTTTACGCATCCCTAAGAAGTAAACTGCGACCAAAGCAATCCAACCACCTACGCCGTGAACCACTACCGAGCCTGCGAAGTCATGGAACACGTAACCAAACTGACCTTCTAGCCAATCTTGGAATCCAAAGTTGCCGTTCCAAATGATGCCTTCAAAAAATGGATAGATGAAACCAACCGTAAACAGTGTCGCAATCAAAATTGGATAGAAACGAGCACGCTCTGCGATACCACCAGAAACAATCGCAGGAATTGCCGCTGCGAATGTCATTAGGAAGAAGAACTTAACCAGTTCATATCCGTTGCCTTGCGAAAGTGTTTCTGCGTCTGCAAAAAAGTGTGCACCGTAAGCAACCCAGTAACCGATAAAGAAGTAAGCAATGGCGGAGACACCAAAGTCGGAAAGGATCTTAACCAGCGCGTTGACTTGGTTCTTCTTTCGAACGGTACCGACTTCTAGAAATGCAAAGCCAGCGTGCATCAAGAAAACCATGATGGCGCCGAGTAATAGGAATAAAGTATCTGAACTTTGGGTAAGGGTTTGTACTGCACTATGAACTTGAGTCACCGTTTCACTCATTAAAGCATTCTCCTTCGCTTTATCTGATTTGCACTGATATCGTGCGATTCAATGTTGTAATTAATTAAAGACTCAACAGTGAACGCAAGATGCGTTCCAAGTGTGAGGGGTAATTTTCGTGCAACAGGTTTTGTTTTTAACTTATTGATTATTAAAGTCTAAATATTTAGGTGCACTTTTATGGTCCTTTACACCAAAAAAAATCGCAACGACAATTGCACCAAATAAGGGAGTTGCACCATATTGAAGCGGTCAATAAGTAGGTTCTGATGCAGATAGCGGCTGACAACTATTTACGGTTCCGGGGACTTAAAAACAAAAAGCCCAGTTCAATGAATCACTGGGCTTTCTTTAGATATGTCATTAACGTCTCAGCGTTACAGGTTTGGTCCTGTCGACGGGTTTTGCGGTAGGTTTTGACTTAAACGCTGCATACCTTGATACATGCGGATAAACCAGACCACAATCGCAACACCACCAAACAGCATGCCTACATACGGAATGTAGTAAGCGATGTCATCGATAATATGGTTTTGATACCAGTAATCGTTCACACCGATTAACACGCCATTAGAGGTCGCTACTGTCACGATAAGTACAACAAAGAACGTCAAGTTCAAGAAGAACGAGCGAATCAAGCCGTAGTAATGGGTATCCACTACTTCGCCGTCTTCACCTTTATCTAAACGATAGCCCGCGTAGATGATGGCAACCATACCAGAGAGAAGACAAGTAAATGGCGTAAAGCAGCTTAGTATGTAAGCGACCCAAATACCTTTATGAGGTTTGTTCATTCTTATTCACCCCTTCCGTTTTCTCTGTTGCTGCGTTAGCGCTTTGTTCAACGCCGTTTTTCTCTTGTTCCATCACTTCTTTGTACCAAAGATCATGGTGCTCTTTAGCCCAAGTCTCATCAACTTCGCCTGTTACCATGCCTTCTAGTGCCCCTTCCATACCGAACAAGCCGATGTAGATGTGGAACACGAAACCACAGATAAGGATCAAAGCAGCCAACATGTGGACTAGGTTTGAGAGCTCCATATCTCGACGGGTTTGACCGAAGATTGGGAAGTCTAAAACCAAGCCACTGATCGCAGCCACACTACCCATAACAATCAATAGCCAGAACAGTGCTTTTTCACCCGCGTTCGAAAACTCTGCAGATGGATGAGAACCTTTATGTTTCCCGACCATACCACCTAGTTTCATGAACCACTGGATATCGACCATCTTGAAGATAGACTTGCGCCACCACTTGATAAGAACAGCCATCAACAGCACATAGAAAATTGGGCCGATGTAGTTGTGGTATTGCTTAGCTAGTAGAACGATGAAGCCCCACAGATCCGTTGGAATGTACGGCTTCAAGAAGTGTTTACCGTAAACCAACATCAAACCACTGAACGCCAGTGTTAAGAAGGTAAACGCCATGCTCCAGTGCAATGCACGGTCTAGTCGAGACCAACGTTTGATTTTACGACCCGTTCTTGGCGCGCTTAACATTAGCGGGCCAATCACAACGTACATCAAAGTCACAAAAGCAATACTGCCAAAGATAGCGACCGCACCGGCTGGTGACATCCACTTCTCTTTCAATATGTACCAAGTTTGACCTGGAGTACTGATTAACACACCGTGCTCAGCTGATTGAGATGTGGTGTAACCTTCCTCACCATTTCTTACTTGTCGCCAAAAATCGGCACCAGCAAGCTGTGTGATTTCTCGTTGAGCAGAGCTCGATTGAGTTTGTGATGAGTTCGTCTCAGATGCATGACTCATAGGAGAAAGCATTGTTAGTGCTGCCAACATCGGCAGCACAACAAGGAAGAGACGCTTAAACATTGTAAGCATATGTCTCTCCTACTTAGCTCTTAGTCGCATCGTAAGAAAGGTCGTTGCCGTCTGTCCAACCTGCACCTTTCGCACCACGTTCAACAACACGCTGACGGAATACATCAGAGACTTTCTCTGCATCACCCGCTAGCAGTGCTTTGGTTGAACATAAAGAAGCACACATTGGTAGTTTGCCTTCAGCGATACGGTTCGCACCGTACTTCTGACGCTCTTCCACAGAACCTGGCTCTGTTTCAGGGCCGCCAGCACAGAAGGTACACTTGTCCATCTTACCGCGCTCACCAAATGCTTCCTGTTTAGGGAATTGAGGTGCGCCAAACGGACAAGCAAACAAGCAGTAACCACAACCGATACACAGATCTTTATTGTGAAGCACGATGCCGTCTTCTGTATGTTCAAAACAGTCTGCCGGGCAAACTGCCATACAAGGGGCATCAGTACAGTGCATACACGCTACTGAGATAGAGTTTTCACCTGGTTCGCCATCGTTCAGTGTCACAACGCGACGACGTTGAATACCCCATTCCAGAGCATCATCATTTTCATTCTTACATGCAGTGACACAACCGTTACATTCGATACAACGCTTGGTGTCACAAAGAAATTTCATTCTAGCCATTTTAAGACTCCTTACGCTTTACGAATATTACAAAGGGTTACTTTCGTTTCCTGCATCAACGTGACAGGGTCGTAACCGTATGTGGTTGCTGTGTTAGCAGCTTCACCAATAACGTAAGGATCAGTGCCTTCTGGGTATTTAGAACGCAAATCTTCGCCTTGGAACTTACCACCGAAGTGGAATGGGATGAATGCCAGACCCGGTTTCACACGACGTGTAACCATCGCTTTCACCTTAATACGGCCCTTCTCTGCACCCTCAACCCAAACATCGTCACCGTCTTTAAAGCCGATGTCGTTTGCATCTTTCGGGTTCACTTCAACAAACATCTCTTGCTGTAGTTCTGCTAGCCAAGGGTTAGAACGGGTTTCTTCACCACCACCTTCGTACTCAACCAAACGACCAGAGGTCAGGATAATCGGGTATTCGCCAGATTTGTCTTGCTCTTGAATCGACTTGTAAAGCGTAGGAACACGGAAGATAGCTTCTTTGTCGTCCCACGTTGGGTAATCAGCAACTAGGTCGCGACGTGGCGTGTAAAGTGGCTCACGGTGCAGTGGTACACGGTCTGGGAATGTCCAAACAATCGCACGTGCTTTCGCATTACCAAATGGGATACAGCCGTGTTTAATTGCCACACGTTGGATACCACCTGAAACGTCAGTCTTCCAGTTTTTGCCTTCAGCAGCCGCTTTCTCTTCTGCAGTTAGATCATCCCACCAACCCAGTTGTTTCAGTAGTTTGTCACTGAACTCTGGGTAGCCGTCTTTGATCTCACAGCCTTTCGAGTAGCTGTCTTCTGCCAGTAGGCTTTGACCTTCAAACTCAACACCAAAACGAGTACGGAAGTTACCACCACCTTCAGCAACCGTCTTAGACGTATCGTAAAGGATGTGTGTACCCGGATGTTTCATCTCTGGTGTGCCCCAACATGGCCAAGGTAGACCGTAAGTCTCGCCATTTGCTGGACCGCCTTCTGCTTCTAGAGACGTTTTGTGGAATGTGTGCCAATTCTGTTGGTGTTCTTTCAAACGCTCAGGGCTTTGGCCTGTGTAGCCGATTGTCCACATACCTTTGTTGAATTCACGTGTAATATCTTCAATCAGTGGTTGGTTGTTCTCAACACGGATGTTTTTGAACAGCTGATCAGAGAAACCAAGCTTCTTAGAAAGCAGGTACATGATTTCGTGGTCAGGTTTAGATTCGAATAGAGGATCAACAACCTTGTCACGCCACTGTAGAGAACGGTTTGACGCCGTTACACTGCCGTAGGTTTCAAACTGAGTCGTTGCTGGTAGCAGGTAAACGCCGTCGGTACGATCATTCATTACCGCTGCAACCGTTGGGTATGGGTCAACAATAACCATCATATCCAGCTTCTGCATCGCTTTTTTCATCTCTGGACCACGAGTCTGAGAGTTCACCGCGTGACCCCAGTAGAACATGGCACGGATGTTTTCGCGTTGGCGAATCTTGTCTTTGTCTTCAAGTACGCCATCAACCCAACGAGATACAGGAATACCTGCACTGTTCATTGGTTTTTGACCGCCGTATGCGTTGTCGTCGAAACGGCCTTTCACCCAGTCAAAGTCGATATCCCAAACTTTTGACCAGTGACGCCAAGAACCTTCAGACAAGCCGTAGTAGCCTGGAAGTGTGTCTGACAGTACGCCAAGGTCAGTTGCGCCCTGTACGTTATCGTGACCACGGAAGATGTTTGCACCGCCGCCTGATTTACCGATGTTACCTAGCGCAAGCTCAAGTACACAGTAAGCGCGTGTGTTGTTGTTACCAGTCGTGTGCTGAGTACCACCCATACACCAAACGATACAACCCGGACGGTTTTCAGAAAGTAGTTTCGCGGTGTGGTATACGTCTTTTTCACTAACACCAGTTACGCGTTCAACTTCTGCTGGGTTCCACTTCGCGACTTCTTCACGGATCTCGTCCATGCCGAATACACGTTGTTTAATGAACTCTTTGTCTTCCCATTGGTTTGCAAAGACGTGCCATAACACACCCCAGATAAACGCAACGTCAGAACCTGGACGAAGAGAAACGTAGTGATCTGATTTCGCAGCAGTACGCGTACGACGAGGATCCGCAACAACGATCTTACAGTTGTTCTTCTCTTTCGCGATCAAGATGTGTTGCATCGCTACTGGGTGAGCTTCTGCTGGGTTTGAACCAATGAACAGCATCGATTTACAGTTGTGCATGTCATTGAACGAGTTTGTCATTGCACCGTAACCCCAAGTGTTCGCAACACCGGCTACTGTGGTTGAGTGACAAATACGTGCTTGGTGGTCAACGTTGTTGGTGCCCCAAAGCGAAGCCATCTTACGGAATGCATAAGCTTGCTCGTTACTGTGTTTCGCACTACCTAGGAAGTAAACTGAATCAGGGCCAGACTCTTTACGAAGTTCTAGCGCTTTGTTACCGATCTCTTCAATCGCTTGTTCCCAAGAAAGCTTCTTCCACTTACCGCCTTCCAATTTCATTGGGTACTTAAGACGACGTTCACCGTGGCCGTGCTCACGAAGTGCTGCACCTTTCGCACAGTGTCCACCAGCGTTGAATGGGTGATCGAATGCAGGCTCTTGACCTGTCCATACGCCATTTTGAACTTCAGCGTAGATACCACAACCCACAGAACAGTGAGAACAGATAGTACGTTTCACTTCTGTTTTCGCTTCTGGATCGACTGATTTAGCCTGTGCTTTCTTCATCATACCTGGTGCAAATAGACTTGCGCCTACCACTGCGCCACCAGCAGCTAATGAAGTGTTTTTCATGAAGGCACGTCGAGACACACCTAGCTGATTGGTTTCTTTGCTCACACTATCGGAGCGTTTGACAAGTTTCATCCGTTATCTCCTAAAGTGTGTCGTAGTAATCGCGAATGTGTTGCGTCTCACGATACCCTGTCTTCTTCACGTCTTCTTTCGAAATTTCAACAGTTTCTGAAGCGGTTGCCACTTTAGTTGTACCAGCGACAACGGCACCAGCAACGGCTGCAGTCGTCAAGCCTTTGAGTAGATCCCTACGGCTTGTATTTATATCTTTATTATCTTTCATCATTGCTTCCTTACCTTACGGTAGATCTTTTTTTGGAGGCTTAATGCCCCTCTATCGATATAATCGCGTACTGCTCGATTACTCGTAATCAGTGACGTTTTTCACATCAATCTTTAATTTGTGCTTACTGCTTTTTGTATTCACGCTAAAACGCACTTGTTCTAACGTTAAGAATGCTTCACACAGTTGAGCGGCCGATTTGTAGAAGTTCGCGCTTTCTGCCCCTTCAAGCTGACGCGTGAAAGAGTTAAACCAAGGGCCAAGGTGCTTATTGAATACCGCCTGTTGCAGTGCTTCTTCTTCAGCCGTTAGCATCGCCATCACTTCACACAGTGCTGCGATATGATCTTCCGGCTCTTTCACTTGATCGTCACGCTCAATGCCTAAAAGCTCTAAGTCATGACGAATCTCTGCCAATGGTTTTTCCATCATGGCGCCAGTGCGATGCCAAGAACCAAATGGAACGACTTCTCCACGCCCAATACCTATGAACAAATCTTGATATTCGTCTTCAAGAGCTTCACGGTTTGATTCTGTTGCCGCTTGTTGAATGGCAATCCAAGCCTTTTGCATTGCGCTTTCAGACGCTTCAATATCGAGTGTTTTTAGAAAGTCGATCACCTCTTCAGAAGGTGCGCTGCGAAACAGTGCGGATAGAACCAAATAGATCTCAGTTCTTAGTGTCTGTTCTTGTGCCTGATCCAAATTCGTTTCCAAGGCTAACTCCTAGTATTTCAATTGTTTCAATGGGTCTTGAGCCATTGAATCGAACATATCCACCACACGGCAGTCTTCACACATAGCAATACGATTAATCGCTGCTTCATCTGAAAAGTGAGAGTGACCGCGTAACTTGTTCTGTAACATGTCAATCATAGACTGAGGTGCGAATGGTTTATGGCAACGTACACATTCCGCAGCTTTCTCTTCATGAATCACAACTGCTTTTTGACGTTCTTCTTTTACCCAGTTCATACGAGGCGTAAGAGTCAGAACATTTTCAGGACATGCCTTTTCACACAAGCCACATTGAATACAGTCTTGTTCTACAAATTTAAGTGATGGAGAAGCCCCGTCGGTATGAAGTGCACGTGTCGGACACACAGCCACACAGCTCATACATAACGTACAATCTTTGCTATCACACGAAACGTTGCCGTAAGGTGCGTTTGACGGAAGCTCAACAATATTTTCAACAGGAATACGAGCTGAAGACATCGCATCAAGTGCTGTAAATAGACGTTGGCGCTTGTTGCCTTGAAGATCGCCAAGTGCAAGGTCGAATGAATCCACACAAAGTGTTGGAGGACATTCACGTAGAGATTCTAAGTACAGAATATCGATGGTTTCTTTTGGAATACCGATTTGATCTAGCAGTTCTTGAGCAATCCCTACTTCGTTATTTAGAACGCGAATGATCGTTTCTGGCATAAAGCGAGATGCGGCAAACAGAACCTGAGTTGCGCCATTAACTAAAGCTGCAAACCAAGTATCGATACCAATAGATGGCAGTTCTTCTACGACAATTGGAATCACGTTATCTGGCAGTGCTTTTAGCGCCATTACATTGTAAGTCTCATGACGAGAGCTACAGATAAGTACGATTGGATCCAGACCGCCCGCTTGCTCATAATTAGCTAGCGTACGTTCAATAAACTTTTGAGTGTCATCAGGGTTTGGCAGCGCATAGGTAATCGCTTCTGTAGGACAACTAGTTGCACAAGTACCAACGCCTTGACATAGGTAAGGGTTAATCTCAATCTTGTGACCCGTCTTATCAGAGCCTTCACTTGATAGTGCGCCAGCAGGACAAGCATCTACACAACGCTCACAGCCTTTTACGCCACGAGAACTGTGCGCGCAAAGGTCAGTGTCGAGACGGAAGAACTTAGGCTTATCAAATGTGCCCATAAGCGTTGGAATCTCTTCCAGTGCTTCAGCAAGTTTTGGATAGCCACGACCTACTGGGTAATAACCCGGTACAGGTACTTCTTCTGTCATGCAGCTATTCAGACATAGGTCTAAAACAACATCGAAACAATCGTGATTAATCGCTACTTTCGCTAGATTGCTTGATGTGCCTTTGTTTTCGATCACAACTTCAAACGTGCCAAGGAAACCGGATACTTGAACCGAATTCGCGAAGTACAGTTCTGGGTTTGTGCCCTTTTCGCCATCTGTTGACAATAAGGTTAGGCTCGTCAATTGAGGTAATTGAGCCGCAGCACTTTCAATGATCGCAGTTGGACCAATAACAAGTGTATTACCGCCGCTTTCGTAGCTAACAGTAGGTGGAATCAGATTTGTTAACTCAACTGTATTTTCAAATGCATACAGTCTTGCTTTAGCGTTATTTGAATTTGCTTGTTCTAATAATTGTTTAAGCATTGCTCAGTTCCATCTTTGGACATGGATAATCTGTTCAACCTTTATTGTAGTAAGCGAGAGAGAACTTGCTGAGTAATCCGTTAACAACTAACCCTTTAGCCAGTGTGTCGTTCGTCAGACCGTGAACTCGTCTATCTACAAAAAAGTTGATAATGAACGTTATTTTGCAAATGCCATGCCAATTTAATATGCCTTATATTTCAGTGATTTAATCATATATAACGTTTATTGTGCGTATAAAAAAACCGCTTGGGACATTTTGTCGCAAGCGGTTCATTGAGTGTTTAGTCAAAATGTACCTATTCTTTGTGTGGTATATTTTGTCCCACCTCTTTCAGGTCTGCTTCGTCTGACATTGTAGCGTTATTATCCGATACTGTGTTTTTATACAGTTCTTTTTCTTGTTCGGTTATTTCGGCACTTTCTGACGTTTCAAGTTTATTATCAGATACCTCAAGATCGCTTTCAGAATTTTCTAAAACTTCACCTTCGTCTTTATTATCAATGATTTGCTCTTCTTCTGGCGCAGTTTCTTCTTCCGTTTTGTCTTTAACCCAATCACGCAAGGTTTCCGCAACCCCTTCAGAAAGAGACTTCAAATTACTGTAATCGTCGTCGTAATCATCTAAACCATCACGAACGTTGAATTCTTCTGAGAGGAATAATTTACGCAATGCCGCTTTTTTTACGCTTTCTGAAGCTTCTGACACCAATAATTGAGCAACAGACAAGTCTTCAGTCGTTTCTGATGCTATCTCCTGAGAGTCAATAGCTTGAGAATCGACAGCGAGAGCGTCTTCATTGTGTTCTGGAGACTCATTTTCTAAAGCACCATTTTCTAAAGTATCACGCTCTAATGACTCCGATGTTTCTGCGTCTATAGATGAAGCAGCAAACGAAGTCTTTGCGGAAGTAAGCTCAGTTTCCTCAAGCGTTTGTTGCGCTTCTAAAGGTTGGTCGGTTGATTCATCAAGCTTTCGTTGAGACCAACGGCTAAAAAAGTTAGTTGCCATTTGATCGACCCGCGCCTTTACGTTTCTTACGTCTTGCTTCTAATAACTCGCCATGACGACCGATGAATGCTTCCATCCAAGCTTGTACAGGCAATGGCATGTCGTAAGACAATACTTGGTTATCTCCGTCCATGTATTGGCCTGCGACTGTTTGTGATGCTGTCAGTAATTGAATAATAGGTTTACCGGAGTCAACATTATCCATAACTAAGAATAGCTTAGGTTGCTGAGAGCTTAGATTGAAGCGGTAGTCGGTACGTTCGTCTTTGTGCAACTGAAGCAAACATACGTCTGGGGTTTCATGTTCAGGTGATAATTCAAAACCGATGAGTTCCCATTGAGTTGTTACCCAAATGCCAGTTTTGATCTCTTTCTCTATTCTTTGGACACCGATTGGCCAAGCTGCTTCTGTTTTTTCATATTGTTCTTTGAATTCTTTTATCTCAGACATACTTCACCCAATTGATTTTCTTTGGTCTGAATGCACTTAGGACATTTTGTACTGTGTGCATTCATATACACCCCATAAAGCAATAAACACGCCAATACGGATTAACTGCGAGAGCGTATCTATAGCGTTCGTTATCAAGTTGTCACTATAACGTTAGTCGATACTGGTTATTTCAGACAACTCCACCCGGTGAACTCTCATATTTTGCGCTATTTTAATCGAATGCTTCATGTTTTCTCGAATAGCCGCTATTTTGGAATGAGAATTGCTAAATGCTTGAGTTAAAGCTAAGACTGACTAAGTGACAGAGAACGCATGTATTCTAAAGAGTCGTATGATGACTCTTGCCTAACTTCTTATCCCTTATAATCGCTATCTCATTAAGTAGGACGTGACTGTGGTAAAACCAAACATAATAAAAACCAGTGAAAACCCACTTCAGACCATCGAAGTTGAAGTGTTTGATGAATATGGCGAAAAGCTAACGAAACAAATTGCGTGCGAGCGCCCTCTTACCGTTATGTTGAACTGGAAAGAGATCGTAACTCTAATGACATTGGGTTCACGCCCGGAAGCATTAGTCTTGGGTTATTTGAAAAACCAAAGCTTCCTTTCTGATCCAGAAGCCGTTGAATCAATCATCATCGACTGGGAAACCAGCTCAGCAGCGGTTATCACCAAAGAAGATACGAGCCAACTTGAGCAAGCGCTTAAGAAGAAGACAGTCACCTCTGGCTGTGGCCAAGGTACCATGTATGGCAACGTGATGAAGCAATTGGAAGATTACCAAGTGCCTCAAACCAAGATTAAGCAATCTGAAATCTATACGGCTCTAGAAGCGCTGACTCATTATAACGACACCTACAAGAAAGCGGGTGCGGTTCATGGCTGTGCTGTTTGCAAAGACGACAAGGTTCTATCGTTTGTTGAAGATGTTGGCCGACACAATGCCGTTGATACATTGGCTGGTGAGATGTGGCTTAACAAAGAGACAGGTGAAGATAAGATCTTCTACACCACAGGCCGTTTAACGTCTGAGATGGTGATTAAGGTTGCGCAGATGGGAATCCCTGTTCTACTGTCACGCTCTGGCGTTACACAAATGGGCTTAGATTTAGCGCAGAAGTTCGGCATCACTACGATTGCTCGCGCTAAAGGTTTACGCTTCCAAGTGTTCACGGGTGCAGACAAGATTGACTTTGATGTGAAAGGTGAATAATCAGCAGTCGGAAAAAAGCGTAGGTTTGATTGGTGATTCACTAACCGCTTCTAATTGTAAAGTTCTGATGTAAATAGTTAGTGACCCATCAAGGATAAATACATAGAAACTTAGCTAGATACAAAAACGCCGTCATGCTTTTTAGTATGACGGCGTTTTTAATTTTCAATTTATAGCTTAATTTCCAACGCATAGAGTTGAAAACTAAGGCTAACTTAAAGCTTAGCCGCGTGCTTTCAAGAACTCAGCGTAAGTACCGCGGAAATCGTTGATCTTGCCATCTTTGATTTCAAGGATACGAGTTGCAAGCGAGTCTACGAATACACGGTCGTGAGATACGAAGAACAATGTGCCTTTGTAGTTCTCAAGAGCCAAGTTAAGCGCTTCGATAGATTCCATATCCATGTGGTTTGTTGGCTCATCCATTAGCAGGATGTTTGGTTTATGCATCATGATCTTACCAAGAAGCATACGACCTTGCTCACCACCAGAGATAACCTTTACAGATTTCTTAATGTCGTCTTGACCAAATAGCATACGACCTAGGAAGCCACGAACAACTTGCTCGTCTTCGCCTTCTTGGCGCCATTGGCTCATCCAATCAAACAAGTTCATGTCTGTCTCGAAATCGTGTGCGTGATCTTGAGCGTAGTAACCGATGTTTGAGTTTTCAGACCACTTGTACTCACCTGTGCGAGGCTCAAGAGCGCCAGCTAGTGTGTTAAGTAGTGTTGTTTTACCCACACCGTTCTCACCGATGATAGCAACACGCTCACCTACTTCGAAAATACCGTCGAACTTGTTGTATAGGTCTTCTTCAAAACCTTGAGATAGGTTTTCAACCACAAGTGCGTTACGGAATAGCTCTTTAGACTGTTCGAAACGGATGAATGGGTTTTGACGGCTAGACGCTTTAACTTCGTCTAGTTGGATCTTATCGATCTGCTTAGCACGTGACGTTGCTTGCTTCGCTTTAGATGCGTTAGCAGAGAAACGAGATACGAACGTTTGAAGCTCAGCAATTTGTGCTTTCTTCTTAGCGTTGTCAGACAGTAGACGCTCACGAGCTTGAGTCGCAGCCGTCATGTACTCATCGTAGTTACCTGGGAATAGACGAAGTTCGCCGTAATCAAGGTCAGCCATGTGTGTACAAACAGAGTTTAGGAAGTGACGGTCGTGCGAAATGATGATCATTGTGCAGTTACGTTGGTTTAGCGTGTCTTCCAACCACTTGATGGTGTCCATGTCCAGGTTGTTCGTTGGTTCGTCAAGAAGCATGATATGCGGGTCTGCAAACAGTACTTGAGACAATAGAACACGAAGTTTCCAACCCGGTGCTACTTCGCTCATCAGACCGAAGTGCATTGATTCTTCAATACCTACCGCTAGAAGAAGCTCACCAGCTTTAGCTTCTGCCATGTAACCGTCCATTTCAGCGAACTGAACTTCAAGGTCAGCCACTTTCATGCCGTCTTCTTCGCTCATTTCTGGCAAAGAGTAAATGCGGTCACGCTCTTGCTTAATAGCCCAAAGCTCTTTGTGACCCATGATAACCGTGTCGATTACCGTGAATTCTTCGTAAGCAAACTGGTCTTGGTTTAGCTTAGCAACGCGCTCGTTTGGATCGTAGCTTACGTTACCAGCACTTGGCTCAAGTTCACCAGATAGGATCTTCATGAACGTCGATTTACCACAGCCATTCGCGCCGATTAAACCGTAGCGGTTGCCTTCGCCGAACTTAACTGAAATATTTTCGAAAAGTGGCTTAGCGCCGAATTGTTGGGTGATATTTGCTGTGGAGATCAATGCCATTACCTTTTTAATGTGAAAAACGCCGCAACGTTACTTGTTCAGGGCTTTAACTGCAAGTATTGATTGCAATTACTGGCCATTAAGTGAGTGATAACCTAGCCAAATCATAGTTTGAACTGACTCACATTTTTGGTTTTCTATTTATCGCCGTAAAACCGTCGATTTTAAGGAAAAACAAAATATCGAACAGCGCACCATAATGGGCGGTATATAACGTCCCAAATCATGCCAACCATTGAATATATCGTATGCTGATTGGTCACAGTAAAAGCCAACCCGATCAACGCAACAGAAGACATAATAAAGATGCTCAAATACTAGCCTAATCCGTGACAATTTCATGACAAAATCGCTCGAAACAGGAATAAAGTACTCGCCCCCGACACGGGGTTGGATTTCACAAAGTCAGATTATCTAACTATAGTAATCCTAACCTCATAATTCTAAGAGACTTTTATGCGTTCACTATCGCGCTTCTTAATCCTCACTTTGGCCATTCTCTCTTGGCCTAGTAATGCCAACTTGGAATATGACTTACAATCTCAGCCGCAGGTATCCGATTCTGCTGTTGATCTCGATGATCGAATTGATTCGTTACCCGACCCCCTCTTTATGGAGCCGTCGGACAGACGCCAAGTCAATATATTGCTCGCTGAAGTGCTACAAGTTCAAAAGCAGGAAATCAAAACCTTCGAGCAACAGATAAAAGCCTATAGAGCGAACAACGACGCCGAACAATGGTTTGCCGTTCAAACCAGCTACGTCACTTTGAATAGCTTGAATGTAAGCAAGCAACACCTATTAGAGCAGACGAACTCCGCTAATAAAGAGCGCCTAACGGGGTTTGGCCCTTATGGCGTAACTCAATTTAAGCAAGAGTGGGAATTAACCAAGCTCAACATTGAGTATCTTGTCTACTTCCAGATTCGTAGCTTTAAAGCGCTGGTTAAAGACATCTTTATTTCGCCAGTGCCTGTGATTGGTGCATCGTTAAAAGTGTTGTTCATCTATTTTGGTTTAGCGTGGTGGCTTACCAACAGCACTCGTTTGATTGAGTTGTTCAGAGTTAATTTTCTTGAAGCGAAAACGAACCCTCCTTTCTTAGTACGTGTGATCTGGTATATCAGCCGCGCTGATCGTGCGATTGCTTGGTTAATCGCGATTACGCTTTCACTAAGAGTGCTTTCCAGCATCCCTAGCCTACAACACCTGATTTTCCTTGAGATCTTCACTTGGTGGATTCTAGGTGGTTCGATTGCCATCAGCTTTATTTTGGAATTTGCGTATCGTTTAGGTCGTACATCCAATCAAGAAGTGATTGCGCTGCGCCTATCGACTATTCGCCGTTATGTATGGAGCTTCATTGTTGCGGGTGTAACCCTTCAGATATCGAGCATCACGCTAGGCAAAGGCACTATCTATAGCTGGATCTACAGCACCCTATTTTTCTGGTTTGTACTGGTTACCATTTCAGTGCTTAGATTATGGCGTGCGAAAGTCTTTGATACGCTGCAACACATCTCCGATCGTCCGGTATGGGTGAACTGGGCGGTAAACCGCAAGGAAACCTTCCTACTTAATATAGTAGCAACGGCAATTGGCATCGTATGGTTGAGCGTGTACAGCTTCCAACACCGCATCATGGCCTTGCTATCTAATTACACGCTGTTTAGCCAAGCTTTGGCTTATCTGTTTAGAATCGAAGTGGCTAAGCAGTCTGATCTTGATAAAAACCAACAAAACTTGGTTCGAATCAAAGGCGATCAAACCTATGAATACATCTTGCCGGGTAATATCGACAGCACGCTAATTGATTACGCCGGTGATGAGGTTAAGCAACTGTCTCGCTACTTGATGTCAGACAGCCCTGCTATCTGTATTGTTTCAGGTGAACGTGGTGTGGGCGCAACAACGCTGCTTTATACTCTGCTGCACAAAGTCTCTAACGCTGAGCCTGTCTACGTAAGTTGCCCTTACGCAGGTTACCAAGAGCTGTTAGCGCATTTAGCCGTGAGCATCGGCTTGGAAGAAAAAGCGACTGAGATTCAGATTTTGGCTCACCTTCGTAAAAGCAAGACCACGTACCTGATTGCGATCGACAATGCACAACGTCTAGTTAAGCCAATGGTTGGCGGCCTGTCTGATTTGATCCGTTTAACCAACCTACTGCGCCGTTCTAAAAAGAATCACCGTATCGTAATTTCGATTGCTAAGTCGAGCTGGCGATTTGTCGATCGTGCGCGTGGTGAACGTCTGCTGTTTGATTTGGTGTGTTTCCTACCACGTTGGACAGAGAAACAAGTCGGTGAGCTTCTAAATAGCCGTATCAATACGGAGCTTGAGAAGCCGTTATCGTTTGATGGTTTAGTGGTGCCTAAACAGTGGGACCAAGATGACATGAGTGAGGAAGATCGAGCACGACAAGGCTTCTACCGCATCTTGTGGCATTACTCTGATGGTAACCCTACCGTTGCGCTGCGCTTCTTCCGACTCTCTTTGAATCGAAACAAAGATACCGATCAAGCCGTGGTGCGCTTGTTTCATGTTCCTGAAGCACAGGAGCTGGAAAACATGCCAAAACCTATGTTGGCTGTACTTCGCTCTATCGTGCAGTTGGAAATCGCGTCTCCAGAAGTCTTGTCTGATTGTACGCAGCTAAGTACGGCTGAGATAACCGGTATTCTGCGTTACTTTGAAAGCCGTGGTTATATTGGTTGGCATGAAGAAAAGGCTCGAATTTCCGAGCACTGGTTCCGCCACATTACTAACGTTCTCGACCGTCAACATCTACTGGTGAAGTAAAATGAAGAAGTTATTTATCCTACTATTTGTTGGCTTGGCAAGTGCTGTCAGTTTCCCGACCTTTGCGACGGAAGAGTTAGCCAATGTAGAAAACATCTCAAAGATAGCGAGCCTAGTGCGATGGAGCGGCGTGTTCTTCTCCATGATCGTTATCGCTGCAATGTGGTTGCTGCTTAAGTTTATCAACTCAATGGTGACCAGTTTTGGTAGCCAATTCGTGCAATACCGAATGTTGCTACAGAAACTGCAGTCGTTTACTCAGTTCTTTATCTACGTGAGCACCGGTCTTATCGTGTTCATGATGAGCTTTAGAATCAACGACCAAATACTGGCTTTGATTGGTGGTACCCTCGCTGTGTCGGTCGGCTTTGCGCTTAAAGACTTGGCAGCTTCATTTATCGCGGGCATCACGGTAATGATTGATAGACCCTTTCAAGTTGGTGACCGCGTCACGTTCGAAGGCAACTACGGCGATATTATTACCATTGGTTTGCGTTCAGTGCGAATGAGAACCCTGAATGACGACATCATTACCATTCCGAACAACAAGTTCTTAAATGAAGTGACCACCAGTGGTAACTACGGTGCGTTGGACATGCAGGTGGTGATTCCGTTTTACGTCGGTATGGATGAAGACATCACCCTAGCCCGCGACCTGATTCAAGAAGCGGCGTCTTCTAGTCGTTATATCCACTTGCCGAAACCTGTAACGGTTTTGGTTAAACAGACGATTACCGATAACTACCTAGCAATACAGCTAACTTGTAAGGCTTACGTTGTGGATACTGCGTATGAGAAGCTGTTTGAAACCGACATTACTTTGCGTGTGATGAAAGAGTTTAAGAAGCACAACATCAACCCACCGAAAATTTCAGTAGCGGCGCATTAGGCTTGATGCTTTAGACGTTTGTTGCTTATAGCAAATGACTAGCCATAAATAAAAACACCTCCGAACTTATCGCAAGTGCAGAGGTGTTTTTTTATGAGCTTTTTATCTTCAAGCTAATAGTCCTATTGATGCTAAACCTTAAAGTATTTCAATTGCTCAGTAAGGTGTTCTGTAGTGTTCGCCATTTTCTGACTGTCTTCTGCGAGCGATTGTGAGGCTTGGAGTACCTCATTTGCAGCGAGTTGAGATTTGGTTTGCGATAGATTAGTAGTGCGGAATTTTCGTGCTTGGGCTAAAACGTTCGTGTAATAGCCCAAGCGCGTTAGAAATATTATCAGATGATAATATCAGTGAATGAGTTCTTAGAACTTATAGGTTTGATACAAGCAATTGAGGTGTCGCTTTCTGTTGAAGATAGATACTAAAGCAACTTCCCTTACCTACCTCAGATTCAACTCGGATCTCGCCGCCAGTTTGGCTCAATATACTCTGAGATACTGACAACCCTAAGCCCGTGCCATCTCGTTTGGTGGTATAGAAAGGCGAGAAGATACGTTTCAGTTGTTCTTCCTTAATACCACAGCCTTCATCTTGAACATGAACGATAGCGCCATGAGACACACCATTTTCAACCCAGTCTTCACTCGAAATGGTTAACGTGCCCTGACCGTCCATTGCATGAATCGCGTTCATTTGTAGGTTAACCAGAATCTGCAGTAATTGGTTTCGGTTCACTTCGACTGAAGTTTTAGCGTTCAGCTGTGATACGTACACAATGCCTTTCTTCTTCGCGCCTGTTTTTACGAGCGTAATACTTTCATCGACAATTGGATTGATATGTTGCCACGTAATTTCGTCTTGTACGCCGCCGTGACGGCTGTATTGAAGCAGGCTTCGTGTGATATTTCGAATTCGGTCAATTTGCTCCATGATCGCGTGGACTTCTTCGTCTACACGACTCACTTCATCGCCCAGTTCAAACTTCATCAATTCAACGTTGCCAAGAATCACGGCGGTTGGGTTATTGATCTCATGAGCAATACCCGCCGTTAATTCACCTAACGCGGCCAGCTTTTCATTGACCACCAGCTTATCTCTGGCTTGATTGAGCAGTTTGATGTGCAGTTCAAGTTCTTCGGTTTTCTCTTTCAAACTCGCGGTACGAGAATGCACTTTGCACTCAAGTTCAGACGCCGCTTGTTGAATCTCTTGATTACGCTCGTGCAGTAAATCCAACATCTTATCGAACTGTTTAGCGAGCAGTGTCAGTTCGTGTTGATCATCCAAACCTAGCGTGCCAATGCGTTTGTCTTGACCCATCTGTACTAGCTTGACGACCTTATGAATGCGTTCAATTGGGTTAAAAAGATCACGCGCGCCACGGTGAACGATCAAACCGGATGCCAACAACAGCAACACAATGGTAATGCTGATTTCGCCAAGGTTGGTCAAGTAGGTTTCTATCAACGGCCAAATCAAATAACCGGTGTAGAGCATACCAATTACATTATTAAACTGGTCATGGATTGGTTGGTAAGCCGTGATATACCAAGCGTCGTATACATACGCTCGATCTAGCCATTCTTTGCCTTCATTTAAGACTTTTGAGTGAACCTCATGAGAAACACGCGTACCAATGGCGCGCCCTACACTGTCTTCACTGCTCAAAGGCACGTTGGTGCTAACACGAAGATCATCAAGGAAAACCGTGACCGTACCAATATGACGATTAAACCCTTCTCGTTGTGGATAGATAAGGTTACTGATCTGATCGACAAGTTGAGTGCTGTTATTCAGTAAGATCCCACCATCCAGAAAACCAATCACATGATCGTGTTCATCTTTGATGGATACAACGGTTCGGCTTACCAATCCGCGAGTCTCAACTTCTTGCCCATTGAGCATCGGAACTTCCGCTTTTTTAGCGAGGTCACGATCGAGATAATTGAGTTCGTTACGGCTTAAGAGACTGAAAAATGAAGATTTATGAGTTAAGTTCAGATACTCGAGTTTCTTTTCCATGCTCTCGACACTGCGCCAACGCAGAAAATCGAGCTCATAGCGAGATTTGTTCTCAGACACCCAGCGAGTTAGCTCTTCGTGTGAAAGATCACTCGCGAGTTTGGTTCGAAAGTTATAAGACTCGGCAAACGCACGAACGTTGTATGCCTGCTGATTTTGGATCAGGTGAATACTGTTATCGGCAACATCCAAACGCTCATCGACATCAATCAGAGCGCCCTGCCACGTGTAATGTATTGACCAATACAGTGTGATAGCCACAAGCGCGCACAAGGTTAGAATGATCGGAGCTGATGTTAGAAATAATAAGCGGTAGCGAACCATTGTTTTGAATCGGAACGCCCACTTTGACCACCAACGACGTCTAATCGGCATATTCAGAGCCTTCTGTGTTCCAATCTTTGTATTTACGTTCTAGCGTTTTACGTGCGACGCCAAGATCTCTCGCAGCAGCCGATTTATTGCCATCATGGAAACTAACAAGCTGTTCTATGTGAGATTTTTCCACTTCTTTGAGTGTCCAAGTGTTTGGATAACCCTCGGCAGCGTCTGCATTATTCAAGTTTGGCATCTCCGCACCATGTGACACCGTCACTGAAATGCTAGCGGGAACAGGATCACCATTAATCTCGCGCCAATAGTGTGCTGGTGGCTTGTCTAAAAGAATGCATCGTTCGACTAAGTTTTTAAGTTCACGAATATTTCCCGGCCATTCGTATTCGTTCAACGCCAAGATATCTTCATGTGCCCAATTTGGAACTGGCATGCCAAGCTCGCTCGATAAAAGACGAGTAAAGTATGGAACAAGTTCAATCAGGTCTGACGGGCGCTCTCTCAATGGCACCACATCAATCTTAAGTACATTGAGTCGGTAGAACAGATCGCGGCGGAAGTGCCCTTTATCGACCTCTTCTTGAAGATTTCGGTTGGTCGCCGCCACCACTCGTACGTCAACGGAAATTTCCTTCTCGCTACCGACTGGACGAATGGTTCTTTGCTCTAACACGCGTAACAATGCAGCTTGCATTGGCAGTGGCATTTCACCAATTTCATCAAGGAACAAGGTGCCACCACTTGCGACTCGGAAAAGACCTTCACGGTTTTTCTTCGCACCAGTAAATGCGCCTGATGTATGTCCAAACAGTTCACTTTCTAGAAGCTCTGGAGCAATCGCACCACAGTTGATTGGCACAAATGGACCTGTGCGTTTACTGGCTTCATGTACACCACGAGCAACCAGCTCTTTGCCGGTACCCGACTCACCTTCTATCAAGACGGACGCTCGAGACGGTGCAAATTGACTGATCAGTAATTTAAGTTGTTTGGTCTTGTCTGAATTGCCAATCAGTTCAGTCTTGATATGACGACTCACATCACGCTTCAACGCGTACTGCATTCTTTGGTCGAGTCGCTTATCCATACAACGCAGAACCGCTTGTATCATCTGTTCGAGGTTGAACGGCTTAAGAATAAAATCTGAAGCACCAAGCTTAAGCGCGGATATGGTCATCTCTAGATCGGCATAACCCGTCATGAAAATCACATCGGCGCGTTTGTCGTTGTCGTTAAACGCCTCTTCCCACTCAATGCCAGAGCGGCCTGGTAGGTTGATATCAAGGACAATCAGATCAAAATGTTCGCTCGAACGCAGCGTTTCAGCCTCTTCAACCGATCCTGCGCTCGACACCTTGCCAAAGAACTTACCCAGTGCTTTCTTTAAGATAGCCTGCATACCCAATTCATCATCGACCACCAAGACGGAAAACGCCTGATACTGAGTCAATGTGTTCGGGTTGAGATTGGATGCAGATGAACTAGGTAAAGACATAATGATTAGCCGGTGAGAAAAGTTGGGACAGAGTGTACCAATTAACCTTTTCTCCAACAGGGACAATGTGCGACATTTTGTCCTAGCTCATGTTTTGATTCATTTTAACGGGGTAAAAGACTCAGTTTTGTCCGAAATAACAGCAATTTAACGAAATCTGATGCATTATTTGTTGGCATTAAGATTGCTTATAAGGTGTAGATTTCTAATTACAACAATTAGCGTCTTATGCACATGCCCTCTTTGAGCCCTTTAAAATTGAAGGCATGTCATTCATTTATAACAGAATGGACATAATAATAATGAAAGCAATTCCCCTAACTATTGCAGCTCTATCTATCGTCAGTTACACGGCTAGCAGCGCGGAAGACACCACCCATATCAAATTGGCGACAACCACAAGTACCTACCACTCAGGTCTACTTGACTACTTATTACCTGAGTTCGAAAAAGATTCTGGTATCAAAGTTGATGTTCTAGCGGCGGGTACAGGTAAATCACTTCGCATGGGTGAGAATGGCGATGTAGATCTAGTGATGACTCACGCCCCAAAGGCTGAAGCGAATTTTGTTGAGCAAGGTTATGGGGTTCTACCTCGCAAGCTGATGTACAACGACTTTGTCATTGTTGGTCCTCAAAGCGATCCAGCGAAGATTGAATCTCAAAAAGCAGTGACTGATGTGTTCAAAGCAATCGCGAACAATAACGTGACCTTTGTTTCTCGTGGTGACGACTCTGGTACTCATAAGAAAGAGATGGGTATTTGGGCACAAACTAAAATGGAACCAAACTTTGGTGGCTACCGCAGTGTTGGTCAAGGCATGGGCCCTACTCTGAACATGGCGTCTGAAATGCAAGGCTACACCATGACAGACCGTGGCACATGGTTGGCTTACCAAAACAAACTGGATCTTAAAATCCTTTTCCAAGGTGACAAGAACCTATTCAACCCTTACCAAGTAATCCTTGTTAACCCAGAGCGCTACCCAAGCATTAACTACCAAGCAGCGAAAGTATTCAGTGATTGGTTGGTGAACCCTAAAGGTCAGAAACTGATTAACGACTTTAAACTGCATGGCAAACAGCTGTTTGTAGCGAGCGCAGAGTAGTTTTTCGTCAGCGTAGATTCGTTTATAACAAGCTGAGAATGGTTTGTTGTAAGTACTAATTCCAATTAGCACTACGCTTAACTAACCAGTTAACTGAAGCATTTAAAGAAACAATAGCTGACCAATACACACTCAAATAGTTTGGGTCAGCTATGATTAACATCAGTCATTACCGATAAAACCTATTATCGATTTACACGAGATACTTCATGACCCTATGGCAAACAACGATTGATGCAATGAATCTACTTGTGAGCTTTGACCACGAATTGTGGAAAATCGTCGCGGTATCCTTCAGCGTGTCTTTGTCCGCCATCTCATTGGTGATTGTTCCTGCAATCCTTATGGCTTTCTTATTGGCTTATACCGAGTTCCCCGGGAAATGGGCTCTGCTTTCAGTGATCAACACCCTGCAAGCGATCCCTACTGTGGTTATCGGTTTGTTGATGTACATGATGCTTTCTCGCTCTGGCCCGTTAGGTGATTGGCAATTGCTGTTCACCCAAAAGGCGATGATTCTAGGTCAAATGGTGATCTGTTTCCCTATCCTAGTTGCGATGATGCATGGCGCTCTCCAAGCCAGTGACCGCCGAGCGGTTGAAACGGCGCGCACGCTTGGCGTATCAACGACTCGTGTGGCGTGTACGTTAATTTGGGAAACGCGCTTCCCTCTTTTAGCGGCAACTATCGCTGCCTTCTCTCGTATTGTCACTGAGGTTGGTTGTTCAATGATGGTCGGTGGCAACATTATGGGGATGACAAGAAACATCCCAACAGCTATCGCTATGGAAAGCCACAAAGGCGCATTCGCTCAAGGCGTCGCCCTCGGTATGGTGTTATTAGCATTGGCATTAGCCCTTAACTTTTTCCTTTCCAGTGTGAGAGGAAAAGGCTATTTAAGAACTTAGGAACGCTGTCATGAGTATAAAAATAACAACGCAGCAAATTTCAATGCGCTACAAAGAGCGTGTTTTGTTCCATATTCCCGAATTGTCGATCGGCCCCAACGATGCCATTTATCTCAAAGGAGATAATGGTGTGGGTAAAACGACCCTACTTAAAATATTGTCTGGATTGATTCAGCCAAGCTCCGGCCGCATTCAGTCTCCGACACAAAGCTGGCAGCAGATCTTATTCCCTAGGCTCAAGTTCAAAGACATTATCTACCTGCATCAAACCCCCTATCTTTTTGATGGTTCGGTGTACCAAAATGTCGCTTATGGCATTCGCTTTAACAAAGAGAGCCAAAAAGATAAGCGAGCTCAAATAATTAATGCGCTGAGAATGGTAGGTTTAGAAACCTTGGCAGATGAACACATTTCTGTGTTGTCTGGTGGTGAGCGTCAACGCGTTGCAATGGCACGAGCTTGGATTCTTAAGCCGTCAATCTTGCTTATGGATGAACCAAGTGCTTCTTTAGACAAAGAATCTATTGAAAGATTGGTGGTAATGGCCGAAGATCTTCTTCAAAGAGGCGCGAGTTTAGTCATCACTAGTCACCAAACTAACGCGTTAACCGACTTATGTAAGAAGCAATGGTGGATCAAAGACAATACTTTGACCGAATCGCCGCTTCTGCAAGTTATTCAGAAAGATAAAGCACAAGAGAATATTTATGCTGCTTCCAACGCAAACTAGTTGGGTTATTTTGGCTGGCGGACAGGCCAGCCGCATGGGCGGAAAAGATAAAGGACTTGTTGAGCTCAACGGTTCTCCGCTTATTCAATACGTTATAAACAAGCTGTCACAACAAGATGTCAGCATCACCATCAATGCCAACCGTAACTTAGACAGTTACCAAGCATTTGCTCCGGTTGTTTCCGATTCCTTCCCTGACTATCCAGGTCCATTGGGCGGTATTCATGCTGGCCTTAAAAACGCGAGCACAGACTGGGTCGGCTTTGTCCCTTGCGACAGCCCACAAATCAGTGACGACCTTGTTGAGCGTTTTTGTTCTGCAGTTAAAGAAGACAGTGACATTCTTGTCGCGCATGATGGCGAGTTTAAGCAACCTGTATTCACCCTATTCCACAAACGTGTTCTGCCAAAGCTAGAAGCGTTTTTGGAACGTGGTGATCGTAAAATCATCTTGCTATACAAAGAGTGTGTCACCGAATACGTTGATTTTAGCGATTCTCCTAACTGCTTTGTCAATCTCAACACGCCAGAAGAACTCACCCAATTCGGAACGCTTCAATAATGAAAGATTCTAAACAACGCCCTAACCTTCCTTTATTGGGCTTTGCTGCTTATAGCGGTACAGGCAAAACGACCGTACTTGAAGCCCTGCTTCCTCTGTTGACTGATGCGGGTTTAAAAGTTGGCGTGTTAAAACATGCTCACCACGATTTTGATGTCGATAAGCCGGGTAAAGACAGTTACCGCTTGCGTAAAGCGGGCGCAAACCAAATGTTGATCGCTTCTCGTAATCGTCACGTGATGATGACAGAAACACCAGAAGCCGAAGCCGATTTTGATTACCTGCTGACTCGATTTGATACCAACACGCTTGATCTGATTTTGGTTGAAGGCTGTAAGAACATCGCCTTCCCTAAAATTGAACTGCACCGAGATGAAGTGGGCAAACCTTGGTTATATCCAAACGATAACAACATTATTGCTATCGCGGCAGACAGCCAAGTTGAATCAGAACTGCCACAAATGGCGATCAGCGATTTAGAAGCGATTCGTGATTTCATCATCAATTACGCGCAGTCCTTTGACCTTGCCTCTACAACAGGCAAAGCAGTGTCATGCTCATCTTCAAAAGACGCTGCGCCAGCTGTTTGTTGTGATTCGTTCTCTCCTGCAGGTTTAACCGTTACTCAAGGTCAGCAAAAGATTGTTGATAGCATTGACGCACTCGATCTCACAGAGAGTGTTGAATTACTGCAAGGCTACGGCCGTGTGCTGGCTGAAGATGTGATTTCGCCAATCAACGTTCCTCAGAATACCAACTCTGCAATGGACGGTTATGCAATTCGTAGTGAAGATCTAGAATTGGACAGCTACAACATCGTTGCTGAAGTCATGGCGGGTCACAGCTACGAGCAAATCGTTCAACAAGGTGAAGCGGTTAAGATCATGACGGGCGCACCAATGCCAGAAGGCGTTGATGTTGTCGTGATGCGTGAACAAGCCGTCCAAGATGGCGATAAAGTTAGCTTCCCTGATGCTAAAATCTCGGTTGGACAAAATGTCCGTATGGCAGGTGAAGATTTAGAAATCGGCCAACCTGTCTTTACACGTGGCACACGCATTGAAGCGCCAGAAATGGGCATGATGGCGTCGTTAGGTTTTGGTACCTGCCCTGTTCTGCGTAAAGTGAAAGTGGGTGTGTTCTCTACGGGTGATGAAGTTCAAGCGCCGGGTCACGAGCAAAAACCAAACTCTATCTATGACTCAAATCGTTTTACTATTATCGGCATGCTTCAAAAGCTCGGCTGTGACATCGTCGATTACGGCATCATTGAAGATGATGAGCAGAAGATGATGGATGTGCTGCATTCTGCGTCGCTTGAAACCGATATGGTTTTGACTTCTGGTGGTGTGTCTGTTGGTGATGCGGATTACATCAAGCTTGCGTTAGATAAACTGGGTGAAATCAACTTCTGGCGTATCAACATGCGTCCAGGTCGCCCATTGGCTTACGGTAAGATTGAGAACAAGCCGTTCTTTGGTTTACCGGGTAACCCTGTTGCTGTGATGGTGTCGTTCATTAACTTTGTTGAGCCTGCGATCCGCAAGCTTCAAGGTCAAACGAACTGGACACCAGTAAAAGCAAATGCTGTAGCAACTGAACAACTGCGCTCACGCCAAGGCCGTACTGAATTTAGCCGTGGTGTGTTCTCGATGAATGAATCTGGCGTGCTTGAAGTGAAAACAACGGGCAAGCAAGGTTCAGGTATTCTGCGTTCAATGAGTGAAGCGAACTGCTTAATCGAAATCTCTCCAGCAGTTGATACTGTGAAAGTTGGCGAGACAGTGACGATCATTCCTCTGCAAGGTCGTGTTTGATTCAAAGCTCAAACACCTAAATTGACTTAGCTGCTTTTTAATTGACTTAGAAGCTCATTGCTAAGACATAGACGAAGCCCCTTCTATCGAGCTTTCGATGTTAAGGGGCTTTTTGTTCTTTTCGTTTCGTGAAAGACAACCTGTTCGTTGCCTAAAAGACAAATAGCTTAAATTACGCTAAACGTTAGAACGATAATCTTAAGATTTCTTATCATAACCTTGAGCCACGTACTGTTTTTATGTAGAGTGCGCGCAAAGTAATAATTCTATTGGAGAGCATCATGGCTCGTACCATTCTGTACACTTACAAAGACGAAGACAAAGAGTTACTGTTTTCGAAACAAGAACACCGCACGATCCAAGAAGCTGTTGCTGCAGCTGAAGGCATCGATATCTCTGAGTATCTAAAAACTGAGCAACAGCTTGAGTTGATTTCTGATACTAAAGCGGTTCGCAACTACCAAGACAACTACTTCCGCAAGCTTGGCTTTACTAAGCTTACGTTGAAGCAAAAAGACAATCTTGGTGTTGGTAAAAAGAAGAAGTAAGCCCTCTTGGCTCTTTTCTTGATATGTCGTTTCTAGCTTTTCGTTTGTAATTAAGATCTAAGCTCTTAGAGCTAAAGAAACGAAAACACTGAACTATAAAAAATGCCGCAACCTCGAAAGAGATTGCGGCATTTTTATTTGTGCTTTTAACTATCTAACCTTAATTAGCTTAACGGTAAGTAATGATTACTTAATGTTAAGGAATGCTGCGCCACGAACGCCACCTGAATCACCGTGCTTCGCTTTGATGATCTTTGGACATTTCGCTACAGACAATAGGTATTTAGGAACACGCTTTGGCATCTCTTCGTAGATAAGTTCGAAGTTTGAAAGTCCACCACCTAGTGCTACAACATGCGGGTCAAGTGCAGTAAATAGGTTTGCGAAACAGATAGCCAATAGTTCCATGAAACGGTCAACGTGCTCAGCTGCTTTTGCTTCGCCTTCGTTGTACGCTTGGATGATTTCAATCGCTTTCTTTTTCTCACCGAAGTAGTGCTCATAAATCAGTTCAAAGCCGCGACCAGATAGGTAGCTGTCTAAACAACCTTTCTTGCCACAACCACAGCCTAGTAACGGTGCGTTGTCGCCAAGGTGGAACCATGCATCAATAGGAAGACGCATATGGCCGAGCTCGCCAGCAACGTGGTTACGTCCTGAAAATACTTTGCCATCAAAAACCAAACCACCACCAAAACCAGTACCTAGAATTAGGCCAGCTACTGATGGTTCATCTTTCAATTCATCATCCCACGCTTCAGACAGCGCAAAACAGTTCGCATCGTTCTCGATTTTAACACTACGACCAATCAGCGCTTCTAAGTCTTTGCGTAATGGCTTACCTGTTGAAGCCGGTACGTTAACAACAAGCATAGTGCCGTCGTCCGCATCTTCCATGCCTGGAAGACCAAGGCCAATTTTGCCTTCGCAAGAGAATTCGCTATCGTATTTTTTTACCAAACCGGCAATCGTATCAAGTAGCAGTTGATAATCTTCAGTAGGCGTTGGTACGCGTTCGGTTGCTACTCGCTCAAGTTTTTCATTGAACGCACCAAACTCAATTTTTGTGCCGCCAACATCAAAGCCGTAATACATGAAATCTCTCCAATTTTTCCCTAAATTCGGGCAAATAAAATTTTTAAATTAAACAACTAGGAAGCATTATCCATAACACTCCCCCTACAAACCGTGATAGATAACAAACTTATCTCGTGTTCGAATCTGTTTGAACAACAAGTCAGCACAAAGCGGTTAAAGGTTAGAGTGACGTCTCACTTTTAGTATGCTCTATGAAAGCATTCAGGCTTGGTTTGGTTGGATCGGACTTATAACGCGTCTTACTCAACATGTAGCTTTCACGAAATGCTTCAAACCATAGCTGTAAAGTCTTAGCGCCCTGTTCTTCACCGGCTTGTTTCAAAACTAAGCTCGCTACTTCGGCCGTTGATAGATGTTGTTCGTTGTCTGACTTACGCATCATGTATTGCGAAACCGATTCTGGTTCGATCGACAACACCGGTAAGTCTTGCAGATACTCTGAACGACGGAAAATACGTCGTGCTTCACGCCAACTACCATCAATAAAGATCAGCAGCAACGTCTTGTTCGAATCTCGCATTTCAGCAAGATCTGCAACCACACGCGATTTGTCATCGGTATAATCTTCAGGAAAGACCACGACTGGCTGATATTTATCGTCTTTCAGCACATCAAGCATCTCTTGATTCGGTTCAGTGCGGTGCCAAAGGTAGGCATAGCTGTCTTTAACGGTATCAAGGATTAAACGGCCGGTATTACTTGGTTTGAGTATTTCGTTGTCCGATAAGATCAACATGGTCGCGACGTTCGTATTTACGTCTGGTTGATGTTCACAGATACAGCTGTCTTGTTTGATTTTACAGAACTGACATCGAACCACTTTACACCCGCGCGCGTTAAACGGCTTGGTAGAAAGAGACAAACGGTGTTGATATAAACGGTGAAAAGCGTGGATTCTCATGGACAATAACGATAAATCTAGAAAAGTGGCACGATTGTACTTACAGTGTCCCTAGAATGATAGAAGGAATTCCCATGCAAGACCCATCACTGCTTCGCCTTGTTTTCTTTATTAGCGCTTTTGTTTTGTGTGCGTTGTGGGAATATCGTGCGCCAAGAAAAACGTTGACTCAAAATAAATGGTTTCGTTGGGGAAATAACTTCTCATTAATGGCGCTTAACAGTGTTTTATTGGCGACATTAATACCTGTTGCGGCATTTCAAGCGGCACTGATTGCGGAGCAAAATCAATGGGGTCTGTTCAATAACATTCGCCTACCCTTTGAAATCACCGTGTTCCTTTGTGTCGTGTTATTAGATCTTGCCATTTACACTCAACATTTAGTCTTCCACCGTATCCCTGTCCTGTGGAAACTTCATCGCGTCCATCATGCCGATTTAGATATCGATGTCACAACTGGTACCCGCTTCCACCCCATCGAGATGATTTTATCTATGTTAATTAAAGTCGCGTTGATTTTCGTATTGGGTGTGCCCGCACTAGCGGTTGTGATATTCGAGGTTGTGCTTAATGTGAGTGCTATGTTCAATCACAGCAACGGTCGTTTACCTTTATGGTTCGACAAGCAGCTTCGTAAAGTGATTGTCACGCCAGATATGCATCGAGTGCACCATTCAGTGATCGTCAAAGAGACCCACTCTAACTTTGGGTTCTTCTTATCAGTTTGGGATATCTGGTTTAAAACGTATCGTGCTCAACCCAAGCTTGGTCACGATAAGGTAAGCATCGGTGTACCAGAAATACGAGACGGAAAAGAACAAAGGCTCGACTTGATGTTACGCCAACCATTCGCTTCCTTCCCTCATTCGAAAGACAAGACCTAACGCCTCAAGAAAATAATAAAAAATGGCGCAAACTCATAAGAGATTGCACCATTTTTATATGCGTAGCTTCTCACCTTTCAGCGGCAATTCCCACTTCCGGACGACGTTGACACACTTACTTCAATACGTACTTATGAAGCATAGCTTGTTGGTGCCCTGCTATCTCTCCGACTTGCTCTGAACTCTCGATCATAGATTCAAGTTGCAGCTTAGTATTTTCGCCCTGCTCAGATACTCGAGTGATTGAATGGGTAACATCGACAGTTGCACGAGCTTGTTCTTCGGTAGCCACCATGATTTGCTCAACACGCCCTTTGATCTGGCTAACCGCAAATTCGATTTTCTCGAAGGCTTGTCTTACATCGCCACTGGTTTCCAGTGCATTGGCCATCTCACTTCTCGATTCCGTTACAGAAGCACGTGAGCGATCGGCTGCCGCTACTAGCTCGTTCATCATGCTACGAATATTGGTGGTTTGCTGGGATGTGCCGCTCGCCAATTTACGCACTTCGTCTGCAACTACCGCAAAACCTCGACCTTGTTCACCTGCTCGCGCCGCTTCTATCGCAGCGTTCAGTGCCAATAAGTTGGTGTTTTCAGCGATTCCACTGATCATATCGACCATTTCACGAATCTGTTTCACTCGACCATCCAAGTCAGCCATCGACTCTTCACTCATGCTAAGAGACTGCTCAAGCGCTTGTAATCGTTGTTGGTTAAGGCCAACCACTTGGCTGCCATTCACTGACTCATCTTCTGCTATTTGTGCATCGTCGTTCGATGCGTTAGAGATACGAGCTATCTCACCAATCGATGCTTCTAGTTCAGTAATGGTGGTGATCATATTCTGAAGTGATTCGTTCTGCTCGTTCAAGCTCGAATTAGTTTGTTCTGCAGCGTCGTGGCTTACTTCAGCGGTTTGATAAAGCGTCTCACAGTTGCGCGTTACCAAACGAACCGAATCCGCGGTTGAATCGACGACCGTATTGAGTTTTGAAGTAATAACTTGCAGCTCTAGCGGCCCAAGCAATTCACTCAGTTTAGAGAAGTCATGATCTGCAAGTGAACTCAACTGTTGAGTAATGTTTTTTAGCCCTTTATTCATCCAACGGCGTAACACGAACCATGAAATCACAATGATTACGGCAATAACCAGCCCGCTGATAAACAACACACGATCAATATTGGTGATGGTTTGATTTACAACCAGTTCGCTTTCATCAATCAGATGGGAAGCGGTAGAAGACAACTGATTCAATGTGCTTATGACTGTATTCGCGAAGGTGATAACTTGCGTTAAGTTCTGCTCTTGCTGCTGAACAAGTTCGAGTTTCAAGAGGATCTGTTTGATCACACCTTCTTCGGTAAAGCCTTCTTTCACCATCTCGTAAGGCGCCGTCAAGCTCGCGAACTCAACGATGTCTGGATGCCAATCGGCAAAATCGCTGTAAGCCAAGTTAAGGCCTGCGATTCGGTTTCTCAATTGACGGTATTCGTCTTGTGCTTTATCAATGTCAGGTTGCATCATCAACATCAAGAAGGTGTTCGCCATAGCAGACGCACTGGATGTGAATCGGTTCGCTGCATCGCTCGCTTCTGGGTTGTCTTCAACCAAGAATGAGCTGATTCGATTCATTTCTGGTCCGATAGACCCAACGCCATAACGGAACTCGCCCATTTTACTGTCGATCAGATTTTGCTTACTTTGAATCTCAATCTGCGCCAGCAGTACCGTGTTGGTCATAGCTTGCAGTTGCGCCATGTCATCGACAAGGATTTGTTGTTGCTCTAAAGAGATCGCATCAGGAAAAGATTGGGAAATAAAAAGAAGTTCCTCTAGCGTGGTATTGCTCTCTGTCGCGAGTTGGTCAATTGAGCCCCTTGTGGCATTCAGTGTATCTAAGTCGGTTGATTGGGTGCTGTAAGTGAGAAGTTTTACTTGTTCTAATACGCTTTGCGTTAATTCGGCGTTATGTAGAGCAAGGGGTAATGCTTGTTCCGAGAGTGCATCAAAATGTCCCCCGACCCGTTCAACGCCCCGAATGCTAACCATTGATAAAAAAGTAACAAGTAAAAGAATGGAAATAAATACAGCAGTGACGGTTTGAATGAGCGAGAATGTATAACGTGAGGGTTTTATTGATAAATTTGTGTCGGGCATGTGAAATCCAGTTTGACTACGAAAAGAGATATCCTTAAGTTAGGTCGTATACTAGAAGTCCTTGATGACGTTTTTATTTCAGTTTTTTGTCAGAAGAGTTACATATGAAAATCAGAAAAATGGCTGTAGTTACAATAACTTTAGCAACATTGGCTGCTTGTAGCTCGTCACCTTCGCCTTCTCAGCTTAGTCAAACCGCACAGAAACCCCTATCAAAGTCAGAACAATTGACTACAAACGCTTATATGAGCGTGTATGAACAGTGGAAAGGCGTGCCATACCATTTCGGTGGGACCTCATTTCGAGGTATAGATTGCTCTGCTTTTGTTCAAATCGCCGTGCAAAATGCGACTCAACAAGCTCTACCAAGAACCACAAAAGACCAGAGTAAAAAGGGAAAAGAAATTGCGTATGGGCAGGCAACAAGCGGTGACTTGGTGTTTTTCAAGACTTCGATGACGGTGCGACATGTAGGCGTTTATTTAGGAAACAACCAATTTCTACATGCCTCGACATCGAAAGGTGTCATTATTTCTAGGTTAGATAACCCTTACTGGGCATCCAAGTTTTGGCACTTTAGGCGTTTATAGCGGTTCGAAAGATAAACCGCTGAGCGAGGTAACTCTAGAAAGATACGACTTAAACGCCCGTTGTTATTATGCTGATTAATTACGACGATAAATGAGCAAACAAACCGTTAATCGTATTTAGCAACAGCAGTATCAAACAGGTTCTTCACTAACGCGATGTACTCATCGAGGAATACAATTTGTTCGTTAGTCGCTTTCTTAGCCCACACACCCGCTAATACTTCACCAAGATCCGCTACTACGGCATCTGCTTCTTTCAAAAGTTGAAAACGAACGCTCGAATGCAACTCTGGGTTTTGCTCGAAAATAGCCATGATGTTTGTTGAAATCATGTCGGTAACAATGTCTTCGACACTTTCGTTTCCAGTATCACCATTACTATTGGTAAACACATCAAGGTTGAATGATAGGTGCTCGATTAAAGCCAAATAGCCATCGGTTTCTACAACCACAATAATTCTCCGTTTTAAGCTCTAGAGCAGATTAATACGTACTTGCCTAATACTATGTAAATGAAGCTATTTGTCATCACTTTATTGCCCAAAACCACATTTAAATGATCCTAGTTAGTATTTCAGCTTAAAATTAAATCGATATAGCTTTATGTGGTATACCTGCCTACTTACGACATAAGTAAATTCACGCTAAAGAAGTGTAAGACAAACTTTGAAGCAAAGTATTGCGCCAGTTAACAATAGCCCTTTCAACTTACTCCAAAAGCTCATTTGATTTAGTCGCTAGACAATAACAAGTTCAAACCTCTTTTCCAGTTTGTGGCGTTCAAAACCGTTTCGATTGTGAGACCAGTTCCAAACTATTTCATCACGTCAGGTTTTCAATTTATGTTTGTATTTCAAAGAGCTTGAATCAGTTCGAGTTCACAATTCGGCCAATTGATTCTACGTAAGATGAAGAAGAGCTAAGAACATTGACGAGTGCGTCTATAAATTGTTCAGATTTATCCTAAACTATTGCTATTAAACAAACAGTATTTCTAACCTTCAATCTTTTTAACTTTCAGTCTTTGAGGATTTCCTATGTGGCAGGCCATTTCTCAACAACTTTCAGATACTCTTCTATTTAACTTTCAGATTACTGAACGTACCAAGGTTTCTGGTGGCGACATTAACGATTGCTATATGATCAGCGATGGTAATGAGCGTTACTTTGTGAAAGTGAATCAGCGAGAATTTTTACCTAAGTTTGAAATTGAAGCTGAGAACTTACGCTTGTTAAGAGAAACCTCCACTGTTTACGTTCCTGAGTTGGTGCTTATTGGCAAAACCAAAGAGTGCTCGTTCATTATTCTGAATTACTTGCCGACCAAACCGCTCGAGACGGGCAACAATAGCTTCGATTTCGGCGTTCAGCTTGCGCGGCTTCATCAATGGGGCGAGCAAAAAGAGTTTGGTTGCGACCAAGACAACTATATCGGCAGCACACTTCAACCCAACCCTTGGCATAAGAAATGGGGTCGCTTTTTCTCTGAGCAACGCATTGGTTTCCAACTGCAACTGCTCAAAGAGAAAGGCATCGAGTTTGGTGATATCGATGACATCGTTGATGTGGTGAATATGCGTCTTGCTGGCCACAACCCTCGCCCTTCTTTGCTTCATGGGGATCTTTGGAATGGCAATGTTGCTAACTCTGCGTTTGGCCCAATTTGCTACGACCCTGCTTGTTACTGGGGGGACCATGAGTGTGATTTGGCGTTAACTGAATTGTTTGAAGGTTTCCCTAAAGAGTTTTATGAAGGTTACCAGAGCGTCAATCCACTCGACGTTGGCTATACTGATCGGAAAGACATTTACAACTTGTACCATCTTCTTAACCACTGCAATCAATTTGGCGGCGAATATTTAGCACACACTGAAGCATGCATTCAGAAGATACAGGCCGTTTAATACCAATTACAGCTGTTTATAACCGAATACGATTGGTATCAGTTACAGTGAGGAGAATTTGCCATGCATAAATACACAGAGAAACATGTCTCCTGTCCGCATTGTGGGCACGGTATTAACATCACGCTTGATGCATCTAATGGTAGCCAAGACTTCTATGATGATTGTCCAGCGTGTTGCAATGCCATTCATTTGGATATGCAGGTTGACGAAGTAAGAGACAGAATCAACCTTTCGATTGATGCCGATGATGAACAAGTATTCTGACAATCAGTTTCTCGTTTAAACCATGATCAAAAAGAGCACCTCACGTGCTCTTTTTTAATTTGGTCATCGGTGTGATTTTATTGCCACCGATTCAATGCGCTTAGTGGCTATTTCTGGTTCGCTAATACACGCTCGACAGTATCAACAATTGCCTGCGTTTGTGGATCGAACTCAATGTTCACTTGGTCGCCTACTTCACGGCCGCCAAACAGAGTACGATTCAGAGTTTCTGGGATCAGGTGAACAGAGAAACGGTTCTCTTCCACTTCACCAATCGTCAATGAACAACCATCAACACCAATGTAACCCTTACTCAATACGTACTTCATCGATTCTTCTGGTAGTTCGAACCAAAGTGTACGGTTGTTTTCTGTTTTAATCACATCGACTAGGTTAGCCATCAGAGTAATGTGGCCAGACATGCTATGCCCACCAATTTCGTCACCAAACTTTGCTGCACGCTCAACATTCACTTTGTCACCAACATTCAGTTGGCCTAAGTTCGTCAATCGCAATGTCGCTTGCATTAAATCAAAAGCAATCTGGTTACCTGAAATTTCCGTTACCGTTAAGCAACAACCGTTATGAGCTACTGAAGCACCAATGGCTAATCCTTCAACCATTTCATCGCTTAGCTCAATGGTATGAGTTTGAAACGACTCTTTTTTGTTGATAGCAACCAGTGTTGCCATGCCTTGAACGATACCTGTAAACATAAGATTCCTATTTAGCATTCTAATAACAGTTTTTCATAGCAGTTATTGTGACATTTCTTTATGATTCGTCCAGTGGAAGCTTAAGATCATTGTCTCTGATTCCTTCAGAATGTCCTTTCCTACACTATTATTCTAATTTTCCCTCTTATTTGGAGTTGTTTGTGCATCGTTACAAAGAAGAATCCTCGAATCTAATCAAACTTGCGACCCCAGTATTGATCGCATCCGTTGCACAAACTGGAATGGGTTTTGTTGATACCGTAATGGCTGGTGGCGTAAGTGCTATCGATATGGCGGCGGTTTCGATTGCAGCAAGTATCTGGCTACCATCAATCCTATTTGGTGTTGGTCTATTGATGGCGTTGGTTCCTGTCGTTGCACAGCTGAATGGTTCTGGTCGACAAGTCAAAATTCCATTTGAGATTCAACAAGGAGCGTTTTTAGCGCTCGTCATTTCCCTTCCAATCATTGGCGTACTGTTCCAGACACAATTGATATTGGAGTGGATGGACATTGAACAACTCATGGCGGAAAAGACCATCGGCTATATGAATGCGGTGATGTTTGCTGTACCTGCATTTTTGTTGTTCCAAACATTGCGAAGCTTTACGGATGGTATGTCTTTAACTAAGCCTGCGATGGTGATTGGTTTTATTGGCTTGCTATTAAACATCCCACTTAACTGGATGTTCGTATACGGAAAACTTGGTGCTCCTGCTCTGGGTGGTGTTGGCTGTGGCGTTGCAACGGCTATCGTATATTGGGTGATGTTTGCACTACTGTTCGCTTACGTTTTAACATCAAAGCGTTTGGCGAAAATCAACATCTTCGGTACGTTCCATAAACCGCAACTTAAAGCTCAAATTCGTCTGTTTAGACTTGGTTTCCCTGTGGCGGCCGCTATCTTCTTCGAGGTAACTCTGTTTGCGGTGGTTTCTCTGTTAGTTGCACCATTGGGTTCATTGATTGTTGCCGCGCACCAAGTCGCGATCAACTTCTCTTCGCTGGTCTTCATGATTCCAATGAGTATCGGTGCAGCCGTGAGTATTCGTGTTGGCCATAAGTTGGGCGAAAACAACACCGAAGGTGCGAAGATCGCGACACACGTGGGTATCATTGTTGGTTTAGTGACAGCCCTTATGACAGCGGCGTTAACGATTCTGTTTAGAGAACAGGTTGCATTACTTTACACAGAGAACACGGCAGTAATTATGGTTGCAATGCAGTTGCTGTTGTTCGCGGCGGTTTATCAATGTACTGACGCCATCCAAGTTATCGCTGCGGGTGCTCTGCGTGGCTACAAAGACATGCGTTCAATCTTCAACATCACCTTTGTGGCTTACTGGTTGCTTGGTCTTCCTATCGGTTACATCTTGGGTATGAAAGATTGGATTGTTGACCCTATGGGTGCGCACGGCTTCTGGATTGGTTTCATCGTCGGTCTAACGTCAGCCGCGATTATGCTGGGTATGCGTCTACACTGGATGCACAAGCAGGACGATGACGTTCAGTTAGAATTTAGTTCTCGCTAGATTCGTACTCGCTAAGTCGGTCTATCTGATTTCGAATAAAAAAAAGAGCTCTGATTTTCAGGGCTCTTTTTCGTTTAATGGTCAGGTAGATCGTATCTGCCTTAATATTCACTCTTCTCTCGAACAAAGCGCGCAAACTTGGGTTTTCCGTTTTCAGTAAAACCATTGTAACGAAAGGTAATACGGCTGCCGATCTCTGGCGGTGCGAGTCTCATTTGGTCACTGAACCCGCTGCCTATATAAAATTCCACACCCTCTTCTGTGTGAACCAAGATTGAACCCATCATCCCTTTATACTTCCCTGTCCCACCCTTGTAGCCAATAACTGTGGCTTCGGCATCATGATGCCTTTTCAGTTTTAACAAATCATTACTTCGGCCTGCTTGATAACGACTGGTGATTTTTCTAAGCATCAAACCTTCGCCATTACGCTCATCGACATTATCAAGTTGATGAAACAAAGCCTCTTCACTGTGAATTGGTACATGTTCTATGTAGCTGACATGAGATTCTCCAATCACGCTTACCCAATGCAAAATGTTGTAATAGCGCTTTTGATAATCTCCCGCAGCGCCTGGCATATCAAACAGCATGAAATCGATTTGGCGCCATGCTGTGTCACTCGGCGTATGATCGAGAACGGTAGATTGAACAAGGTGGAACTTGCCCCTTCCTGCCCACAACTCTCCTTCGAGATGGACCTTAGGCAAGTTTTCAGTAAACCACTTGGGTGAGTAAATGCGATTACCATTGCGTGTATAAAGATGTTGTCCGTCCCAAAGAGCCCGAATCCCATCAAGCTTTTCACTCTTCCAGTATTCAGAAACATCAATGCCTTGCTGGTAAGAGTTTGCAAGCACCAAATAGTCGGGCGGTAAATAGGATGAATGAGAAGAAAGCGAACACGCCCATAGAGTGGCTAAAGCCAGTTTGGTTAATCTCATCATCTGCTCCGTATTAATAACTGTAGTGGTCAACAAATACCTTTAATCCTAAGTGCTCTAGCACCCAGTTAGACAATCTTTGCTAGAAGATGCGATCCACTCACCAACCTTATCCAACCCTTTCATCTATTCATTGAATTAATGACTTATGACTCTCATATGATCCGCCGTTTTTAGTTCTCAAATTGAGAAATGCCTTTTCTCAATTTGAGATGGGAATTCACTACAAATATAAGCTATTGAAAAATAACAACATAAAAGTTGGCACATTCAGTGCAATTGTCCATACATACTTAAAAGGAGATATCGCTATGGAACTACGTAAGATTGATTTAAACACAACGACACTGACACTTTCTATTTTCGGTGATCTGGATGCAGCAGGCAGTCGTGATGCACAAACCGACATTGATGATGTGATTTCTAACGATGGCCACCCTGAAATCGAAGTTGATTTTAGCCAAGTTGAGTTTTTAGATTCATCTGGGGTTGGCGCGATTGTTTATATGTTCAAACGTCTGACTGAACGCGAGCGTATTATGCGACTTGAAAATGTGACGGGGCAACCGCTTGAAATTATGAACTTGCTGCGTATTGGCCACGCTATCCCAGTAAATTCAAAAAATCCTGCAAATTCATGAAGAACCACTAAGCTAGAAGTAACAAAAAATAATAAGAAAAATTAGAAACATAGGACGTTGGCATGAAAATACTGAAAAACTACATAGCCCTTTCTCTGTCCGCTCTCGTTCTGGGTGGCTGTACTAGCTATCCTGAACAAGGTACAGGGGGTTTGGCTGAAAGTTACGATTCTATTAACTATCAAAACTCAGACTTCTCTCCTGTCATGCCAGACGAGCCTCTTGGTCCAGAACATGGATTACGCTTTGATTGGCAGCTTGCTAAATTGCACCTTGATGCCTTGATCCAAGAAGGCGCTCGTTGGTGCTTCCCCGCTGCTGTTGTTCAAGCAATCGAAAAGCAAAATCGTATTGCTCGTGAACTTCAAGGCGGTCTACTACTGGATGCAGCCAACGATTTAGTGATCCAAAGAAAACGCCTAAATGAACTTGAGGTCCAACTGGATTACGTAACTTCACAAGCCCGCTGTGAGCCACCAAAAAATGAAAATCAATTTAGAATGCAACTGTCGGTTATTGAACAGTTGTATGACCTGCTTAATGTTGACAACCAATTTGCGGAAAACTCGACTGAAGTAAATCCTAAATATATGGGAAGACTGGCCGAGGCGACCACTTTACTTAAAGAACACAAATCCCTAGACCTTGTTGTTACCGGCCATGCTGATGCAACGGGTGCCGAAGAATACAACGACAAGTTAGCACTTGGACGAGCGAAACAAGTCGAACGCTACCTGACTATTTTTGGACTAGGCGCTCAACGAATCAAAGCCGTCTCTGTTGGCGAAACCGTCCCTCTTTTTGAAGGTGAATCCGACGGCACGCGTTTAACGAACCGCCGAGTAAGTATTGAAATTGTCTCGCCTAAGAATGCCGAGAAAATGGGAGGTGGATTATGAAATCCTTGATCGCTTTTATCATCACCCTATCGTTATGCTTTGCGAATGTCGTCAATGCTAACGATGAGTTTTCAGACGCGGTTCAAGTCGGTGATCTAATCCAAGTTAACGTACCCGGTGAAAGTACCTTAAACACGGGGTTCCAAGTGGATAAGCGTGGCCGTATTACTCTTCCAGAAGTAGGCGCTGTGTTTGTTGCGGGTTACGACAGCGAACAGCTTAACAAAGTCGTTCTAGAGTCGCTGGCAACTGCTTACAAAGATCTTTCGAACGCTTCAGTGTATGTAAAAGAGCAGCAAATCATCATCTACGTGCAAGGTTATGTAGAACAGCCTGGCGAATACACGCTCTCATTAGGTTCTAGCATCCAAATGGCACTTTACGCTGCGGGTGGTTTACGCCCGGGCGCGCAACTGGATAAGCTGATTCTAAAGCGAGGCGCAGATAAGAAAGAGTTTAACTACAAACGATTCCTTGATTCAGGAGACGAGTCAGCATTACCTACTCTTCAATCACTGGATTCACTATTCGTTCCAGCTTCTCCATTAGTCGGTAACATCGAGCAAGAGTTTGACGCAGCAAAGCTTGCTAACTCAGGTGACAGTGCTGATTCTCGTAACTCCATCAAAGTGTTTGGTGAGGTGAACGCGCCGGGTTCGTTCACTTACAAAGAGAACACCGACCTTGTCGACGTACTTATGCGTTCGGGCGGCGTAACTCGTTATGCCAGTGTTGAGCAAATCCGAGTGATTTCGAACAACACCCCAACGCTATTCAACCTAAAACGTTACTTAGATTCTGGTGACGAAAGTCTGCTTCCAATTTTACGCCCGGGTGCGACCATTTTCGTTCCCAAGCAAGAAGAAGAGATCAAATCCGGCGCCAACATGGTTTACGTAATGGGCGAAGTCGCAGCCCCTGGTGCTTTTGAAGGCAAAAGAGACGCGACCTTTATGGATATCTTGGCGAATGCGGGCGGCCCAACTCGATTTGCAGAGTCACGACAAATCCGTGTTATCAAAGCAGATGGCAGAGTGCTTAAATTCGATTTAGCGGCTTACACTGAAGGCTTACCTAACTCTAACCCTCCTAGCATCAAAGCTGGTGACGCGATTTTCGTTCCCGAGAAAACCGACATGAACGAGAAGTCTTGGTTGAAAATCACGCCAGACAGAGCAGTTAACGTGATTGGTGAGGTGAATCGACCTGGTCGTATTGAATGGTCAGATGAAATGAATTTCATGGGATTATTGGCACACGTCGGTGGCCCTACGCTACGCGCTGACACATCGAAAATCGAAGTTGTTACTGGTAGAAAGCTAGTTGTGTTTAACCTTGATGATTTTATTCGAAATGGTGCGCCACGTGACCAAATGCCACAAATTCGAGCGGGCTCTATCGTGCGTGTTCACGACTTGCCACAAGATCCTTCAGACAATAAATCACAATGGGTTCGTCAAAGCTCTGATGCTTCGATCTACATCTTTGGACAAGTGAATGCACCCGGTCGTTACCGCTTCACCAAAGACATGCACTTCCTTGATATCTTGTCTGCGGCTGACGGTCCAACAAAGGATGCCGACATCCACAACGTTCGAGTAACGCATCGTGACAAAACCTATTCGCAAGTAAGCAAACTTAACTTATCACTGTACTTCGAAACCGGTGACGAATCGTTACTGCCAAACGTAACCACTGGCGACACGATTTACATCCCAGAGAAAGGAAAAAACTGGTTAGATACACCGAAAGAAGAAACCGTTCGTGTGCTTGGTGCGATTAACAATCCGGGGCGTTATGTGTTCAACGACAACATGACCATTCTAGATATTCTGGCAGAAGCAGCAGGACCTACCGACAATGCTTATGTAGAAAAAATTACCATCGTCAATATGTCTTGCTGCCAAGGTCAGGCTCGTACTTTTGACCTTGTTGAATTCAGCAAAACGGCGAACATTTACAACTTGCCGGTGCTACGCGCTGGTGACACGATTTACATCCCAGACCGTCGTGAAAGCTTTATTGAAAAAGCACGCGTCGGACTTGATGACATACTGCGTATCACCACCACCATCGTATTAATAGGAGCTTTATAATGACAATTTCAGCGACCCATGCCGAAGTCGAGCAACTGTATTTAGCTTCTGAACTTAACGGCCAAAAATCAATATGCGTCACCGCCTGCCATTCAGGTGACGGAGTAACATCTATTGCAACCGCACTAGCTGAGCGTTTTCTTCTTGCGGGTCATTCAACACTTTATGTTGATCTCAACTTATTCAACCCTGCTTTCAAAGATTTGAATATGCTAGAAGATAATCAGCAAGGTCAATTGATTGAACATGTTGAATCTCAGCGTACGTTTATCGGTGTACCTGCTCCACAAGTTGCTTCAACGCAATTGGCTTATAAAGATCCGACAACGTTACAAAACGTGGTCAACAAATGGTTAGAGAAATACGACAGAGTCATCATTGATACCTCACCGCTTCTCAACATAAACAAAGGCAACATTCCGGCTCAGTCTGTGGCGAGTGCTTGTGACAGCACATTGATGGTTGTCGCCTATGGTGAAACGTCGAGTCACCACCTAGAACAAGCGAAAAAGCTGCTTGATGCACAAAGTATCAACCTAATGGGCTGCGTGATGAACATGAAACAAAAGCCTAGCTTTGCACAAGAGTTGGTCAGACAAATCAATCGAATGAAATTCATCCCCGCTAAGCTTCGCGATAGCTTGGCAAACAAGCTGTATCAAAATGAGTTTTTGAACCTTCCGATGTAACTTTCTTTTGCTACTTTCTGGCTGTCATTAAACCATGACAGCTACCTATCCTATTAGACTTCAAGCTCCAAAAGCTCTGAATAACTCAAAACCAAATTGGGTATTTTTGGCGAAGTTATTATTAAAAATAAGATTTTAAAAACCATTCAACGCATTTCACACACATCAATCATGGTCTTACCCCCTTTAAATCCCTTCAAAAATCAACAGCCCCACGCCTAACTTTAGCGGTAATGTGACACAGACGGTTAAAGTGCCATGTAAATCGCATCAAAGATGGAATTCGTACGATTATTCCCTAAGATTATAAATAGAGGTGGTTTTTGACGAATTTGTAATAGTTTGACAAAGTTATCCGATGGCTGTTGAAACACAGTGGATGAATTGGCAAATCACACTTCACTGACTTTGCACGTTTATCTATTCAAACTTCACCCATCCCTCCTTCTGCTCAAATGGTTCAAATACACGGAAAGGATCACCATCGAGCAATTTAGATAATCAATTTACCTTGGTTACCTTAGTTGTATTATTAAAGAGAAAGGAAACTCAATATGAAATACAAGTTAAGCTCCGTATTTTTGTTAGTAGCAGCAGCCAGCGGTAATGCTAACGCTGGAGAATGTGGCAGCGTAACAATCGCAGATATGAACTGGAACTCTGCAACACTGATCGCCAATATCGACCAATTCATCCTTGAACATGGTTATGGGTGTGATGCTGAACTTATCCCTGGCGACACTATGCCAACAGGCACGTCTATGATCGAAAAAGGCCAGCCTGATGTTGCACCTGAACTTTGGAGCAACAGCTTAAAAGACGCATTAGATAAAGGTGTTGAAGAAAAACGTCTTCGCTACGCAGGTAAAGCACTTGTGAACGGCGGCGAAGAAGGCTTTTGGGTTCCAGCTTACCTAGTAAAACAGTACCCTGAAATGGCAACCATCGAAGGCGTACGCAAAAACGCAAGCTTATTTAAACACCCTGAAGACCCAGATACATCTGCATTCTACAGCTGCCCTGCAGGCTGGAACTGTCAGATCAGCGCCGGAAACCTGTTTAATGCTCTTGAGCTAGAAAACAGCGGTTTCACGATTGTTGATCCAGGCTCGAGTGCCGGCTTATCTGGCTCTATCGCAAAAGCTTATGAACGTGAAGAAGCTTGGTTTGGTTACTACTGGGCACCGACGGCTGTGCTAGGTAAATACGACATGGTTAAAGTCGACTTTGGCAGTGGCGTTAATGAGGAAGAGTTCCTTAACTGTACCACTAAAGAAGATTGTGAATCGCCAAAAGCGACCATGTACCCGCCTTCACCTGTTCACACGATTACCACTGAAAGTTTTGCGTCACGTGCTCCTGAAGCATACGACTACTTTACTAAACGTGGTTTCACGAACGACAAAATGAACTCGCTACTTGCATGGATGGAAGACAACCAAGCTGATGGCGAAGAAGCGAGTCTGCATTTCTTAAGTGAATTCCCAGAAGTATGGCACCCATGGGTTTCTGAAGAAGTGGCTAAGAAAGTTGAAGCAGAGCTGTAAGAGCTTGATTTAATAACAAGTAATTACGCTTCAACAATAAAACAGAAATAACGTCGCTATACTTGATGTTATTCATGATTCGGAGCCCTTTTCATTAGCGATTTTCTTATCGCATGGACAAGTGGCTCCGAACTATAAGGATATAAAATGGCTGACAGCAATTGGTTATCAAGCTTTCCAGAGATGGAACGCGGTGATTTACGAACCATAAAAAAGACGCTAGATGGCGCATACCGTGAATTTTCCCGTGAATACGGCGAAATGATTGAATCTCTCTTTGACCCTCTTCTTTCATTCCTCGTTTGGTTTGAAAAACTCCTTATCTCAACACCTTGGATTATAGTCCTGGCTGTGTGTACCAGCCTTGTCTACGCAGCAAGCCGTTCTTGGAAACTGGCTCTAGGCTGTGTTGCTTCTCTACTTCTCATTGGTTACTTTGGAATGTGGGAAGACACCATGCGGACGCTCAGTATCATCACTGTATGTACCTTGGTTTCAATATTCTTGGGCATTCCGATTGGTATTGCGATGGCTCGTTCAAATCGAGCTCAGTCAATTGTTACGCCGATGCTCGATATCATGCAAACCATGCCTGCGTTCGTTTATTTGATTCCAGTGGTAATGCTACTGGGCATCGGTAAGATTCCAGGGCTAATCGCCGTGGTTATCTACGCGATCCCACCTGTAATTCGTCTAACTAACCTAGGCATACGCTTAGTTGATAAAGAAGTCCTTGAAGCCGCTACCGCTTTCGGTGCGAGCAAAAAGCAACGCTTATGGGGTGTTCAACTTCCTCTAGCAATGCCAACGATCATGGCGGGTATTAACCAAACCATCATGATGGCACTGTCTATGGTTGTTATCGCATCCATGATTGGTGTGAAAGGCCTAGGACAACCGGTTCTCAAATCGATTACTAACCAGTACTTCACATTAGGCTTGATGAATGGTTTCGCCATCGTTGCCCTCGCAATCCTTTTTGACCGCGCTTCACAAGCGTACGCAAGAAGAACTAATGCGCATTTAGGAGGATTCAAGCATGACTAAACCATTGATTGAAATTAGTGGTCTGTACAAGGTGTTTGGACCGAAACCAATGTCTGTTATGAACCGAGTTCAAAACGGCGAACACAAAGATCAGATTCTTGCGGATACGGGTCATACCGTTGGTTTGAAAGAGATCAACCTTGAGATTAACCGTGGTGAAATCTTCGTTATCATGGGGCTTTCTGGCTCGGGTAAATCGACGCTGATTCGCCACTTCAACCGTTTGATTGACCCGACTCAAGGTAAAATCATGGTTGAAGGCATTGATGTGATGAGCCTCAACACTAAACAGCTAGAAGAGTTCCGTCGTCATAAAATGTCGATGGTATTCCAACGCTTTGGCTTAATGCCTCATCGCACTGTGGTTGAAAACGTTGCGTACGGGTTGGAAGTACAAGGCATCAAAAAAGAAGACCGTTTAGCAAAAGCCAACGAATGGTTAGAAACGGTGGGCTTAAAAGGTTACGGCAAGCAATACCCTGCGCAACTTTCAGGTGGTCAGCAACAACGTGTTGGCCTTTCTCGCGCTCTGTGTACTAACGCTGAAATCTTGTTAATGGATGAAGCCTTTTCGGCACTCGACCCTTTGATTCGAAGTGAAATGCAAGATCAGCTTATCGAACTTCAAGAGAAGCTTCATAAGACGATTGTTTTCATCACTCATGATCTGGACGAAGCACTCCGCCTAGGCGATAGAATCGCAATTTTGAAAGACGGCGAGTTAGTACAACAAGGCACACCACATGAGATTCTGCTAAATCCAGCCGATGATTACGTGGAAGCGTTCGTGAAAGACGTAAACCGTGCTCGTGCACTGACCGTTGAAACCGTTATGCAGCCTCCTCTGTATCGAATCACATCAGAAACGATTGAAGGTGCTCTGGCACAGATGAAGATGCTGAAAAACGATTACGCTTATCACGTAACGGATGACGGCTATCAAGGCCTAGTCACACAAGAGAGCCTACAAGACGCAGTTGAAGATTCATCGGTACATAATTTTAGTGATGAGATATACGAAGAAGTCCCTGCCATCTTACCAGATGCGGTGATTGAAGAAGTGCTACCGGACACTATGTCTTGTGACTACTCTCTTCCAGTTGTTGATGAAGACGGTAATCTAAAAGGTGAACTCGAGAGAAGCGCTGTTGCTGATATCTTCTCAGAAAGTAGCGAGGAAGAAGTAGAAGCCGACCCAAAGCCAAAGATTGATAAAGCTTCGTAGTCCTACTTTTCGTGATTTAAAGCTCGGCTGTTTAAATTATCGCTATTTGCGTTATCGCTATTTAGATTAGCCCAAACTGCTTACCCCGCTCTAAGACCACTGTTGTTAATTCACTGCAGTGGTCTTTTTTATTTGTATCGGGCTCGTTTTCTTCTGAGATCTACCCGCACCTTAGGCTTTATAGGCACCTAAGTTTATATTTCATAAGAGAAAACAAAATAAAATCAGTCCGTTAGGTTTGTCACAAACCCAATAGCAAGATGAGTGAGATGCCAATTAAATGCTCTATTTGTACGGCAACCAGTTGAAATTATTCTAGAAAATGACTAAAACTTAATAGTATTAACAGATATTAAGCTCAATAAAAGGACTTAGTTTGATGAATTCTACTTTAGCGTCAGACGCAGCTACAAATCTAAACTCACAACAAGTGAGCGAGCTTGTCGATGAAAGCGTTCTGGAGCAAATGATTCGCGATACAAGTGCGGACATTATCCCTATCTTGATCGACCATTATGTCGAAGAATCACAAACACGCTTGGTCGCTATAAAAGAGGCAGTCACGCAGAAAGACGCTCAAACACTTGAGTTCGAGGTCCACACTCTCGGCAGCACAGCGCTTTCGTTAGGTAATCGCCCTTTGGGTGAATTAGCTCGAGCTTTAGAAAAGCTATGTTTAGAACAGAGTCATGATGCGGCATTTCGACAAGTTGATGAATTACTAGAGCTCGCAGAGCGTTCAATAAAAGCCTTGCTTGAAAGGAAAGAGGCAGGCTTCAGCTAGCTTTGCATGTTCATTATCGGTATCAGATTAAAAACTCAAAACAGTCGTTATTAATATAGTCGCCATAAGATGGGCTCCATCATGAACAGCAATGCGAGAAGTTATACAGGCCGCTTCTTAAAAGATTGCATGTGGTAGATAACAAATACACAAGACTCGTATTGATGGTTGCATATCACTATGTTATTGATTGGTTAGGATAAAGTTTCAAAAGGAATACACAATGCGCCCTAAGGTATTGTTAGTTGAAGACTCCACCTCACTCGCTGTACTCTACAAGCAGTACGTAAAAGACGAGCCCTATGATATTTTCCACGTCGAAACCGGCGCGGAAGCTAAGACCTTCATTGAAAGGCACTCTCCACAGCTTGTGATTCTCGACCTTAAGCTTCCTGACATGCCAGGCGAAGAAGTCTTAGATTGGATTACTGCTAACGAAATACCGACCGCTGTCATCATCGCGACAGCGCATGGTTCAGTAAACATCGCGGTAGACCTTATCCAACGCGGTGCAGAAGACTTCTTAGAGAAACCCATTCAAGCCGATCGACTCAAGACCTCTGTTAGCTTGCATCTAAAAAGAGCGAAACTCGAAAACCTCGTCGATAACATGCAAAGCAAATTCGATCGTGATCGTTTTCATAATTTCATTGGCTCTTGCCTACCCATGCAGGCGGTTTACAAGATCATTGATTCGGTAGCACCAACCACTGCCAGCGTGTTTATTAACGGCGAAAGTGGTACAGGTAAAGAAGTGTGTGCGGAAGCGATTCACCAAGAGAGTCAGCGTAATGGTAAACCCTTCGTGGCCATTAACTGCGGCGCTATCCCTCGAGACCTAATGGAGAGTGAAATCTTCGGTCACGTTAAAGGTGCGTTTACCGGTGCGACAACCGACCGTAAAGGTGCAGCAATGCAAGCGCATGGCGGTACCCTATTTCTCGATGAGCTTTGTGAAATGGAACTGGAGATGCAGAAGAAGCTCCTCAGATTTTTGCAAACTGGTACGTTTACTCCACTCGGTGGCAACCGCGAGATTAAAGTGGATGTCAGAATTATCTGTGCGACCAACCGCGATCCACTGGTTGAAGTAGAAGAAGGACGTTTTAGAGAAGACCTTTACTATCGTGTTCACGTTGTGCCTATCGAGATGCCACCGCTTCGCGAGCGAGGGAGTGACATTGTCACTCTTTGCAATCATTTCTTGAAGCTGTACGCGAAGCAAGATAAGAAGAAGTTTAAATCAATAGACAAAGAAACGCAGAATCTACTTAAACGTTATACGTGGCCAGGCAATGTGCGACAGCTGCAAAACATCATCCGTAACATAGTGGTGTTGAACAATGAAACGAGCGTGACTAAAGACATGTTACCGCCTCCGATTAATAAAGTAGATGCCGCTCCATCATCTAAATCAGTGACACCAATTCGAGTAACTGCGCCTCAACCTGCAGTTGTTGAAGCACCAGAAGCTAAGTTGCCACCGATTACTCCGGAAGAGTTGGAACAATCGTCAGTTGCTCAAGCTCACAACGAGCCGATGACGCCTGCATTTACCACAAGCGAAGGTGCTATTCGTCCAATGTGGCAAATAGAACGTGAAGCCATTCAACATGCCATCAATCATTGCGATGGGAATGTGTTAAACGCTGCTGTGCTGTTAGAACTTAGCCCTTCTACTGTTTATCGTAAGAAACAGGCTTGGGAATCGGAAGATGAGTACAATCAAGCCTAACCAAGGTGTACTCGACATAAACCTTCATGAGATTTGGCTGTTGATCGACAGCCAAACTTTTGGAGGCATAGAAACGCATGTTTTAGAATTAGCACAAGGCCTGATATCGGAAAGCGCTCAGTATTCAGAGGCTGTTCGTATCGTTCTTTTGACTAAGTTTAATCCTGAAGCGATCATCGTTGAAAAGTTGAATGCGCTGAACATCCCTTTTAGTTACCTCTCCGATTTAGCCTCATGTTCTGTAGATTCAAATGGCAATAGCGCGACACAGCTGAAACGTGCAGTTCAACATTATCAACCAAGGCTTATCCATGCTCATGGTTACAAAGCCAGTTTGGTCAGCAAGTTAATCAAGCTTCCGCCTCGTTTCAACAACACAAAGCAAATCACCACTTATCACGCAGGTGAAACCCCAACAGGCAAAGTATGGCTTTATGATTGGCTCGACCGTTACAGCAGTTTTCTTTCTGATCAGTCGCTCGTGGTCAGTGAAAAGATTAAAGCGAAAGTGCCGAGTCAAACCCATCAATTGAATAACTTTGTTAAAATGCCAACCGGGTTAACAAGCTCCCCTTCATCAAGCCTATTCCATGTTGGTTTTGTGGGGCGATTGAGCCATGAAAAAGCGCCTGATCGATTTGTTGCATTAGCCAAACAGTTTCCTGATGTTCGGTTTGAGCTTTTTGGTGACGGGCCAGAAATGGACATCTTAGTTAAATCGCAGCCTGATAACGTGACCTTTCATGGGCATCAGACCAATATGGACGACGTCTGGAGCCAAATCGATCTGTTAATCATCCCTTCTCGCTTTGAAGGCTTACCTATGGCGGCATTAGAAGCCATGATTCGTGGCATTCCCGTTCTCGCCACCTCAGTTGGTAACTTGCCTCAACTCATCGAGCATCAAGTTAACGGCTACCTTGCAAATTCAGAAGCTGAGCTAGAACAGTTTTTATCTTTGTGGATGTCATTGACGAACGAGCAACGTAACTCTCTCAAGAGTCACGCGATAGAAACCGTGAAAAACCAATACTCTCCACAAGCCGTTGTCCCGCAGTTGTTGGAAATCTATCAACTCGACCGTTAATTCTAGCCTTAGTCGATAACTGGTTATTTGGGCTTGATGATTTAAGTACTTTAGTCAGTTTTATACTGATTCTCAAAATGACAAAACTCACCTCAAGGCTACGCCCTCACTTAATAATCCAACATTAAATCAGTAAGTTAAACAAAATGCATAACTGGCACTCACTTTGCAATCTTTAACATCAGGCGTAACTACGTCTCAAAAAATTGCGAGCCGAGTCATTAAGAGTTTATTTGCGCATAGAGGTCACAATGGTCAACCCTGAAGCCAATAGATTGCCAGTCATCATCACGATCAGCACCTTGTGTGTTGGGCTTGGTGTTGTTTGGTACTTTGTGCCTCACCCTGCTGTCATTGTGGCGCTCGCTCTTGTGCCATTGGCCGGGTTATTCGTGTTAAACAAAACATTCTGGTTAGTTCTATTGTTCGTTGTCTTTTCATTTTTCCGAATTCACGAAGCTATACCTCAGCTCTATTCGCTAAAAATACCGCTGATGCTTTCATTAGGCGCTCTGTCGGCTCTTCTATGGCATGCATTAATCAGTAAAGAACTTAAAATCTTCTGGCACCCTTGTTTAAATTGGCTCGCCATATTTTGGGTATTGGTTTTCATTGGTATTATCTTCGCGTCCAACAGGCCAATAGCACTAGCAGAATTCAAGGGCGTTTATTGGAAAATTATAGTGATGACGCTTGCGATTACTTGGCTAGTAAACACCACGGAAAATCTCGCAAAAACCGCGATGACGATTATCTACGCTGGCGCTTTAGTCAGCTCTATTGCCGTGTACAACTCAGTAAATGGTATTGGGCTTGTCGAGGGCTCACGCGTGACTATTGGCCGCGATTTTGGCTCTATGTTAGGTGACCCGAACGACCTAGCACTGGTACTGATGTTCCCACTCGCCTTTACAATAAGCCAAGCCACCACGACTGGCATCTCACGATCCAAACGTTTAATCAGTGCCTTAGTTTGTCTGTTACTGCTCGCCGCCATTATTGCCACTCAAAGCCGTGGCGGATTACTGGGTTGTATTGCGGTGATTGGTATTTTTGCGTGGAAGCTAGTGCGCTCTAAAGTTCTCTTAATCTCAGTGGGAACTGTCGCGGCCGTGGTGCTCTATTTAGTTGCTGGTATCTCAGACAGATCTTCTGGTGGTGCCGCTGAACAAGGTATCGATGAATCTGCAATGGGTCGAATCTATGCTTGGGAAGCAGCAATAAAGATGGCAGTTGAGAATCCACTGACCGGCGTAGGGTTGAACAACTTCTTCTCGAACTACTTCTTTTACAGTTCGCATTGGGACGGACTGAATCACGCCGTTCACAGTACCTGGTTTGGTGTGTTGGCAGAAACAGGCATTATTGGTCTGATCATTTTTGTCTGCCTTATCGTTTCTTTGATCAAAACCTCTCGCTCTACGCTAACGAGGTTAAAAAACTCGGCCACAGAAATCGCCCCCGAACTCAATGCGGTCGCCTATGCGATCTATGCAGGTCTGATTGGAACAATCGTGTCGGGTACATTTTTGACTCAAGGCTTCAACTGGCCGATTTATATCCTCGCAGCACTCACAGTTTGCGTCTCAAATGTATCTCAAACTGCCTGTCAAAATGAGAAAACCTAAAAGACACATTTTAACCTATTGAAAATATTATATTTATTAGATGGCACAAAATATGAAAGTACTTCTATATAACAAAAAAGAGGATTTTCATTATGACGTCAGTATCTATACATCAATTCAAACATTGGCTTAAGTTTCATCCTAATTCTCGAATTAGAAATGTGTTTTTCATTTTGAAAAACATCAGAAGCGCAGAGCTACCTACCCCTAAACTATTTAATCGCTGTCTATATCAAGCGCACAAGCTAGTGGTGAATCTGGTTTCTGGCTTTACGCGATTCTTCTACTGGACTCCGGCTTTCAAAGGTCGTGTGGCTCAATGTGGCAAACGCCTGTATTTGTATGGTGGACTGCCTTTCGTCAGCGGTCCGGTGCAAATTACGATTGGCGACAACTGCCGTATCTCTGGCCACACGACATTCTCTGGTTGTACTCAACAACTTGAAGGCTTGGAACACCCACTATTGTCGATTGGCAATAACGTCGACATTGGTTGGCAGTCGACTATCGCTGTTGGAGGTAAAGTGGTTATCTCTGACAACGTACGAATCGCAGGCGGCGCTTTTCTATTTGGATACTCTGGACACCCGCTTGATGCAAAACGCCGAGCGCTAGGTGAAGGTGACGACCCTCAGCAAATCGGTGACATCATTCTTGAACCCGATGTTTGGTTGGGCACGAATGTGACGGTCAAAGGTGGCGTAACCATCGGCGAAGGTGCCGTAATAGCCGCAGGCAGCGTAGTAACAAAGAATATTCCTGCCTTCGCAATCGCAGGTGGCAACCCAGCTCGAGTTGTCGGTCACATCAAACCCGTTGAAGTGACAGAATCCGATATGTTCGATTCGTTAGAGACTCATGGAGGTGACCATGCGTGATTTAATCGTATTTGGTGAAGACTTTGGTGGCCTACCTTCATCGACTCAACATTTAGTTCGTCACCTTGCTAAGCAGCACAAAGTCTTATGGGTCAACTCAATTGGCTTAAGACAACCGAAGCTGTCCGCTAAAGATGCAAACCGAGCGTTCAACAAGTTGTTTGGTAAAACCAAGGCCGTAACTCAAAACATGCTCGACTCTGAGGGACACGACAACATTACTATCGTTAACTTAAAGACAATCCCTGCGCCTGCTTCTAAATTTTCTAGAAAGTTGGCTCAGCAAATGATGTTGCACCAACTAAAACCGGTTATTGCAGAGCTTAATCTTAACGCGCCTATCCTATGGACTTCTCTTCCGACCGCTGTTGATTTGTGCGGACACTTAGGCGAGTCATCTGTGGTCTATTACTGCGGTGATGATTTTAGCGCGCTGGCTGGTGTTGATCATGACACCGTTGCACAGCACGAATCAGAGCTAATCGAAAAATCAACGCTTATATTCGCGGCTAGCAAAAAATTGATGGATAAATTTCCAAAGCATAAAGCGCACTTGCTACCACATGGTGTCGACGTAGACCTATTTTCAACACCCGCACCAAGAGCAAAAGATTTACCAAGCAACCACCGCCCTATTGCTGGTTTTTATGGCAGCCTTTCTAAGTGGCTTGATTATGAAATGATTGATCATGTTGCGAATGCGATGCCGGAATGGGACTTTGTTTTCATAGGTCCAAACGAGCTTGATACGCTCATGCTGCCTAAGTTGAGTAACGTACATTACCTTGGCCCTCGTCCACACCACACGCTACCAAGCTATTCTCAACACTGGGATGTGAGCTTGTTGCCGTTTGTTGATAACGAGCAGATCCGAGCGTGTAGCCCACTCAAACTAATGGAATACCTTGCGGCGGGCACACCCATTATCACAACACCGTTCCCTGCTTTGGTTCCATACCAAGAGCACGTGACCACGGTTGGCAGTGCCAACCAAATGATTTGGGCGCTTGATCATGCACGCGAGCTAAGCAACTCACCTATCTCTGTCGTCGAACAAGAGAGCTGGCAGAACCGTGGTAACTTCGTACATTGGATGTTGGAGCTATTATGAATAATCTGAAATTGCGGTTATTAGTCATCATCAATGCGATGTGGCGCCAACGCTACGTTATCGTTCTGCCAATGCTTATTTTGCCCTTTGTAGGCTTTGGTGTGAGCAAGTTGGCTCCAACTAAATATGACGCGCATACCAGTATGTTGATTCAAGAAACGGCCAAGATGAATCCATTCTTGGAAGACATTGCCGTTTCGACGATGCTCAAAGATCGACTTAACGCATTGAGAACACTGCTTCACAGTCGACATGTGCTTTACTCGGTCGCTGATGAACTGCAATTAACCACGCCAGATATGCCTGAAATTGAGAAACAAGAGATCATTACTGACCTGTCTCAACGTCTAACGGTGACTCAGCTTGGAAAAGATTTTCTAAAGATAAGTCTAACGTCGAACACACCAAATGGAATGGAAGCGACGCTGCGCTCGGTAAGTGAACATTTCATTGAACAGTTACTCGCACCGGAACGTTCATCGATTGAAGATTCAAGTAACTTCTTGAAAATCCATATCGACAAACGTAGCGCAGAGCTTGCAGAAGCAGAAGAAGCGCTAGCTGCATACATGAATGAGAATGTTCATTCGACGCCTGAGGTACAGAGCCAAAGTTTGAATCGCTTAGCTTCACTCAAACAAACACTGGCAGAAAAAGAGGCCGAGTTATCGGGTGTCGAAAAAAGTTTAGGGTCAATCGACCAACAACTTTCAAGAACCAACCCTGTGATCGGTAAATTAGAAGACCAGATCATCGACATTCGTAGCGACCTTACCTTGTTACAAGCTAAATACACGGACAAGCACAGTGCTGTGCAAGCTAAAGTGCGTGAGCTAGACAGACTAGAGAATGAACGTAAGAGTTTGCTCGAGGTAACCCAGCCAACGATGAACAGCGACCAGCTTTGGGACATCGCAAGTAGTACGACACTGAACAAACTTTCTGATACCCAACCTCTTCTGGTCACTCAATTACACAGCCTACAGCTGGTTCGTGCTCGCTTTGAGTCTTTAACTGAAGAGACCAAAAGCCTTCGAACTATGATTTTCGAATTAGAACACAAGGCCAATAACTTCGGCGAAAATGCAAAAGAGATGTACCGCCTTAAACGTCAAGTTGAAATCAAACGTCAACTATATGATGAACTGACAGAGCGTTATGAAATGGCTCAACTAACGGGTTCGCTTGGTGTATTCGAGCAAAACAAACGTGTGAAGATTATCGATTTGCCTTTCACACCGAGTGTCAAATCTAACATGCCGACTTTTGTTTTTATTCTGGCTGGATTCGTTGCAGGTATCGGACTGGGTATTGGTTTAGCGGTATTGTTTGAACTGTTTGATTCTTCAATCAAACGCAAAGACGAAATCGAAGATATCTTGGGTGTCCCTGTGATAACGGTGATCCCTAAAATGAGCTAGTCAGCCTCAAAGCCATTTTTGACTTGCTAGATTCACAGCTTTCTAATTTCCTAGCTTCGTGCTTTCTAGCTTTCTAGTTTCCAAGCTTCGTGCATCCTAGAGCAAAACGCCAACACTCGGTTGGCGTTTTGTTTGTTTAAAGCCCCAAGTTCTAATGCTACTCTCGATTTACCCAAGCCCTATGATTCAACCTGCCATTCAATCGTATTTTGTTTTGATTCCCATTTTGAGAAATGAAAACCGCACTGGAATTGAATGACATAAGCAACTGAAAAATAAAGATTATTTAGTTGGCACAACTTCTGCAATCTCCTTGTGTAGTTAAACGTTTTAAAGAATTTACTTCAATAGAAACGTCAGAAAGGCGAAACAACAATTATAAAGGCAGGGTCCAAACTATGAATACGCATTTAACGAAGCATGGCAAAAAGATCATACACGTTGTTCAGCACCTTGCACCGGGTGGATTAGAAACCCTAACTCTGGATTTGCTCCGCCTTGCTAAACCAACAGACCAAGTGTTGATTGTCAGTTTAGAGGGTACTAAACAAGAGTCTATAAACAGCTGGCCGAAGCTAGAGCCATACAAAAAGCAAATCGTCTTTTTGGATAAAGCACCAGGCGTACAATTCAATATCATTATTAAGCTAATTAAAGCCTTCAACGCGATTCGCCCTGATGTGGTTCATACCCATCATATTGGCCCACTGTTATACGCTGGTTATGCCGCTCGCGTAACCGGGGTTCCAACTCGAATCCATACCGAACATGACGCTTGGCATCTGAACAACAACAAACGTCGTCGATTACAAGCGCTTGCTTTAAAAGCTGCTCAACCAACGTTAGTTGCCGACGCGACACGTGTTTATAACCAACTACGCACTGCTTTTTCTTATGAGAACATCATTACCATCAAAAATGGCGTTGATTGTGAGAAGTTTAAGCCGATGTCGAAAGAACACGCGAGAGCAAAACTAAACCTGCCGACAGACAAACACATCATCGGTTGTGCAGGTCGACTAGAACATGTCAAAGGCCAAGACCAACTTATTAAAGCACTGACTCTTTTACCTGCAAACATGGTTGTCGCATTGGCTGGCGGCGGTACTAAACGCAATCAACTAGAGCAACTGACTAGCCGCTTGAATCTGAGTGACCGAGTCATCTTTCTTGGCTTAGTTGAAGACATGACCACGTTTTACGGAGCGTTGGATACGTTCTGCCTACCTTCACGCCACGAAGGGCTGCCGCTTTCTACACTAGAAGCTCAGGCGTGCAACATCCCTACCGTCGCAATGAATGTAGGAGCTGTCGATGAAACCTTATGTCCAGTCAGCGGCGCCCTTGTCAAAAGCGGCAGCATTGTGGGGTTAGCTAGTGCGCTATTAGAAAAGCAAAATGAACGCTTTTTGTCACCTCGTCGTTACGTACTCGAAAACTTCGACATCATCAAAATGGTTTCGTCTTACAACGATATATCAGAAGGAGCTTACGCATGATTGATTGGTTGCTTGCGGGACTTTGTTTGTTTTCAGGTGCGTTGATTGTCTATCATCACGCAGCCTACCCTTTGTTACTGCGTTGGTATGCGAAAAGCCACCCCGCACGCAAAGTTGAAGAGAGTCATCGTTGCTACAAAGAGGAACAGCAAGATTGCACGTTGCCGACCATCACCGTTCTTGTTCCTGCATTTAACGAAGAACAGTGGATCGCAGACAAGATTCGTAACCTTGCTTCACTCGATTACCCAAAAAAGAAGTTGGAAGTCATTATCGCTTGCGATGGTTGCACTGATAACACAGTCGCCATTGCACAAATGACCATACAAGAAGCGATGTGCAGTGATGTCTATTTTGAGATACATGACCATCAAGTAAACCGAGGTAAAGTCGCGGTTGTTAATGAAGAAGTGACACGTATAACCAGTGATATCACGGCGATGAGTGATGTTTCTGCCCTTATTTCATTGGATGCTTTGCTTATAGCTGCCGCTCATTTTGAAAGTGACAAGGTTGGAGTGGTAAACGCAACGTATCAACTTTGTCCAACAGGCAATGAAGGCGAAAACACGTATTGGCAGTACCAAACCGCGGTTAAAGAGTCTGAGGCTTCGTTAGGTTCTAGCTTGGGTTCTCATGGCGCTTTCTACTTGTTTAGAACACACCTGTTTGAACTGCTTCCACTCAACACTATTAATGATGATTTCATCTTACCGATGCAAATCGTTAAACAAGGTTACATCGCCGAATACGAAACCCAAATGGTGGCATTAGAGCTAGAAGAATCGAACCTAGAAACAGACTTCAAAAGAAGACTTCGTATTTCCGCGGGCAACATGCAACAAGCGATTCGATTATTTGCCTTGTTCAGCCCGAAGTTTAAAGGCATCGCGTTTGCGTTCTTTTCAGGAAAAGGACTTCGCCTACTCACTCCATATTTAATGATTGTGTGCTTAGTGTGCTCAATCTTACTTAGCAACTACTTAGTATTTGAAGCGCTGTTATGGGCTCAAGTTGCCGTTTATACCATTGGCGTCCTTGGCTGCATCTTGCCAAAGCGTCTAGTAAACAAACCTATTTCATTAATCTCTTATTTGATAGTTGGACACTACGCCAACTTCATTGGTGGCATTCGTTACCTAATCGGACTAGAAAACTCACCTTGGACACGAGCAAATCATTAAGGATTTATTATGATGAACATCGAACAGCTATCTACCCAAAACCTATACCAATACAAAATCTCACGTGCTAAACGTACTTTCGATTTTGTAAGCTCACTGATTGCTTTGATTTTGCTAGCGCCCGTATTTCCGTTGATTGCGATGGCGATTGCACTCACTTCTCGTGGCCCTATTTTCTACCGTCAATTGCGCGTTGGTAAATCGACACCGGAGAAAATGGAAATCTTTGAGATCATGAAATTCCGTAGCATGTACGAGGATGCAGAAACTCGCTCTGGTGCAGTTTGGGCTACCGCGAATGACCCACGAATCACGCCTGTTGGCCGCTTTTTGAGAAAGACACGTCTTGATGAACTGCCACAACTGATCAATGTACTGAAAGGTGAAATGTCTCTAATTGGCCCGCGCCCTGAACGCCCTACTTTTTACACCAAACTAGAGAACGAAATTCCTTACTTTGCCGACCGTACATACGGTGTAATGCCTGGTATTACAGGGCTTGCACAAGTAAATCAAGGTTACGACACCTGTATTGATGATGTACGTCGTAAAGTAGGTTTTGACCACAGTTATGCACTAAGCCTATGTTCGGTTAAGTCTTGGATTGCCGCTGATCTCAGCATCATCTCTAAAACAATCATCGTAATGGTAGATGGTCGAGGTCGCTAAACCAGTATGGTCTAATGTGGATACAAAGCCTGTTTTCTATAAAGCCTTAGGGGGCGATTGGAAAGTCGCTAATGAAACACAGAGTGCCGAATTAGCCCACGTTAACTAGACTCGCTGCTCTCGGTTCTCAGTTGAATGGTGTAATAAGGTTTCTTCCCTATCAATTGACGTAAACATTGGCAATGAATGTATAACGCAGATGTGGCTTGAGTTAGGGATTAGAAATTAAGAGCTGAGAGCTCAGAGTTAAGAATCAAGAGTTAAGACGAGAAAGCTTATATTCATAGAAAACCACGGCACTTTCGTCAGAGGCTTGCTCAACAAAACCTAGCTTTTTAAGTAAGTTGGCAGAGGCTATGTTTGAACGATCGACACCGCCAATCAGTGTTGACCATGACTCCATTTTAGCGACTTCTGTGATGAAACCCTTCAGTAGCTCACTCGCTAAACCCTTGCCCCAGAACTCTTCTGCAAGCAAGTAGCCAATATGAGCATCACTTTCGTCTTCTACATAAGCGAACAGAAAACCAATCAATTGATTATCGTTGGATTTCACTTGAAGTAAGCGGCTCCCCGACAACATTCGGTCGAGCCAAATTTCAGCCAGCTCACCTGACACAATACCGTGAAAGTATGGTGGAAGGTTTTCAACGACTGACGGGATTAGAATGCCAGGTACTCGCTCAAGCAGAGCCGAACGTTCAGGAACAGTAAGTTCACCTGCGACTTCTTCTACTTTTAGTCTTTGAGTTTCAAACGAGATCGCCATGTGTCCTGCCTAATTCGATAAAAATGTGGATTATACACCTTAGTTCTCGTGTTGGCTTCGTTTCCAGGCTAAAGCAAACTAAAGAACAGCCACGCCTTCAACTTCAATCACTGAGTTAACATTTGCTCGCTCGATTATCTTGAGTAACGTCGTTTGAACTAACTCATTATCTCGGATTTCGGTTTCACAAGAAAAACGCTCTTCTTGAACACCATCGCCCTCACCCAGCATAAATTGAACTGCGACTTCCGTTGCGAGATCTTTGGTCGCTCCGTAGTACGCTAACGTGATTTTTGGGTATCCGTGGTCGCCTTTTTTAACCTGCTTTGCGATACGTTTCTTGGCTTTATCTAAATTCATGCAACTTCCTTTTAAGTCCGAAATACAAGGTGACTAGAACACCTTTTTAAACGGTAAGCAATACAATCAGCGTTGGTTATAGAGATTCCCTAGCCTCTTGATACTAATCAAGATGGTACACTCTTAACGCTTTAAAGAGTGATAGCTAGAACACAGATAACCAGTTTAAGAAATATAATGACAGCGCGTAAGAATTACGCGCCAAGAAGCGGTAGATGTTTTCGTTGTTGATAAGTTAAGGCTAACTCTAAGCACTGCTTGATTGGTGCTTTGGGAAGTGGTTCAGTTAGGTTCAAGATGATTGCCCGATTACCTTGAAATACCAATGTGTCATCGTGCAATTCTCTGAATGTGTCGATTAGCTTTGTTTGACAGTTAAAGAACAAGTAATAGTTATTTGGCGATTTTAATTTCCAATCGATTCGAATTGGACTGCCCGTCTTAACGCTGTAACTCGGCTCGCCCCATTTCAGAGACTCTTCGACGTCACCTAAATCCAAATCAGAACAAAGTTCAAAAATTAATGCACGCAACTCTTCAAGCCGAGCTCGAACATCATCGGGATACTCGTCGAAATGTGTTTTGATTGCTCTGTCCATTCAACCTCCGATTCATTTGTTGTGATATTAAAGTCCAGCTCACTTAAAGCATAGAACCTTAAACATTAGTCCAACTTGAAACGAAAAGTGCCAAGCCTCGTAAATCAATTTTGAGTTATCTGTTCGTTAGCGGTTTTCAAGGCCAGCTTTAAACCGTCCGTATCCTTACAACCAATGTAAACATGCTTTCCATTACTTAAGCTTAACTTAAGCGCTGAACCTATCGATGCATTATACAACCAACCATCGCTCAGCATTCGGATACCAATACCTTGATACCACTTGCTTTGATAAAACGATGTCTCTGTAATGTCTGACACTTCTACATTCTTACGCCAAAAACCAAAGCCGAAATACCAGCTTAGTACATTGTCTTTAACCTCAATTGTCATGGAGAAAAAGAGCAAAGCAATTAAGCCGTTGATGGCGTGAGCGATTAATGTCCCGGGGTTATTATCAGAGGTAACGACAATGAAAGCGCTTATCGCAACAAGGATGAGCAGCAATCCCTTGTTGGATTCCTTACTATAAAACACAGTGACAACTCCTATAGACAACGAACAACCCACTAACTAGCCAACAGTCATCTTACTGCAGCCTTTCTAAATAATCGTAGCAAGTAATGCAGGCATACTCCCACAACCAAACCAAGTAGCATCGCCTTGATACTACCAACCCAAAGTATCAAACCAGAATAACCTTGTCCCGGACCTAAGCCTTGTTTATTAATCACATCGACAAACATAAAACCGTTCCACAGCACATGCAGTGAGGCTGTAAATCCATGCACACAAATTGCGATGGTTCCAAGTAACTTGTACTTGCTAATGACTGGTGCGCCACAAAAAATGACAACAAGCGCAAAGGTAAAAATCAGAGGGCCAGACAATACTAAAGTGAGTGTGGTTACTTCAACGTGGCTCTCTATGCCATAACTGTATGTACAAAATACCATTGTCATTGAAAACAAAAGCGAAATGAGTGCGAACCATAGCGTTCTATTCATTGGGGTTCCCTGCCTTAATAGTGGGTTTAGGACAAATTCGATAATCGACAGGAAGAACTAATTACCAAAAATACGGCATGAGAAATGCCCTTGTTACTCTACTATTCGATGGACGACTCAGACTTTCATAAACCCAATGTAACGGAAGACTTAGAACACAAGCTAGGCAATATAGCTTCGGCTATATTGAACCACGAGCATAGACTGAAGACAGGTGCTACGACGGAACAAGTAAGGTAGGCTCTACTCATCAAACGATGAGCAATCCACGTATATCAGCATGAGAACCGACGACATTACTTGCTTCATCTATGTAATAACACTATCCCTTAAATAACAAGAAAGGCTCTATAAATGCGGGAGCAGAAACTTCTACGCTCTTATTGACAGAGGGGGTCATATCGCCCAATTAAGGTGTGAAGCACACTACCACAACACTTAAATTGGACGCCGTAATCACTAAACTAAACTCAAACTGAAAATGCCAAGCGTGCTGAATCACTCTTAAATTACTTGTTGAACGAAGCCGCTACGCGGCAGAGTAAAACGAGTGCGAACCATACTCTTGTAACACCATCACCCTGATGGTCGTTCACAGGAGTAACCCCATGAAACCCGATGACTTAAAACGTTACAACACCCTTTATGAACAACACCTTACCAACCTAAAGCTGCAAGGTAAACGACCCGCGACCATTGATGCCTATTCCCGTGCGGTTCGTCGGATCACCGCTCATTTCGACCGAGCCCCTGATACATTAACGACCTCTGACCTCAAACAGTTCTTCGCGTCTCTTATTCAAACCCACTCGTGGAGCACCATAAAACTCGATCGTAATGGCTTGCAGTTTTTCTATCGCTACACGCTCGATAAACAGTGGGAGTGGCTCAATATCGTCAAACCGCAGCAAGTCAGTTCGCTCATCACTCACACGCGACAAGTGCGCTACCAAGTCTTCTTCTTAACACTTTATAGTATGGGGTTGCGCCTTGGTGAAGGGCTGAATCTTATGGTTCACGATATCGACAGCCAAACGATGCGCGTCCATATGCGGGAAGGAAAAGGCGGAATGGGGTTCACTGCCGTGCTTCATACTAATAGCCGACAACGAAACTTGCACCCACATCTACACATTATTGTGGCGGCGGGCCAATACAATGCGTCAAGGCAAGAGTGGCACAAAGGCAACAAGCATTATCTTTTTAACGCGTTTGCTTTAGCCCAAGTATGGCGGGCAAGAATGCTAGAAACCATCAAGCAACATCCGATGTTATGGCTGCCTAATGGCATACCAAAGCAATGGGTGGTCGATTGCAGACAAGTAGGATACGGCCAGTCTGCTCTGAGCTATTTGTCACGCTATCTCTATCGCGGTGTACTGCCTGATGAAGATATCATCAAAGTCACCAATGATACGGTCACCTTCCGCTATAAAGAGAGCAAGACAAACGCATGGCGAACGCGCACCTTACCCACCCTCAAGTTCTTGCTGCTCATTTTACAGCACGTGCTGCCCAAAGGGTTACAACGAGTACGAGACTACGGTTTTCTACGTGGTCAGGCACACGCCTTACGGGTTCGCATTCAGTTGCTACTGTTGAATTTACTCTACCTCATGCCGCCGTTAACTGTGCCAATAAGGACTAAAGCAATACGAGTATGCCCCTGCTGCCAGCATGAGATGGCGTGTGTCGGAGTAAGTCGACCCACGTAGCCGAAAGGCATGAATAATAAGGATAATGGCAAAAGTGAAATAAGAGGAGAATTGACGAAAGACAGCAACAAAATAGCTAACTGATTGATAAGATTGCTATCGCAACCTTATCTTGACCTCGCTCGCCTTGAGAAAAGTATCAAGGCGGCGTGCCCTTCAAATCCAATCGTACAATTTACTTAATAAAGAGGCTTCGGGCTTGTTCAACACTCGGGATTTAACGTTGGCTACTCAACGCTTAATCCTTATTTGTTATTTTTTACCACAAATAACTACTTTGTTCAACGCATTTCAAGAAGTGAATTACCAGCCTAACCCACTTGACCGCCAGAGACACGAAACACAAGGCGACTAGTTCCACTTCCGTGCCCCCAGCCCAATGAAGCAACTCAGACGAATTGCAAAGGGACAAAGAACTAGAGCCTAAGAACTTTAAATCATTGAAGTACAGTTAAATATAACGCCTTACTAACGGGAACTTACGCCATACCACCCAACTTAATTATTATTGTGCCATAAACACGGAACTAAGTTTGCGACTGAGTTCGCCAAGCGTTAGGAGTCGTCGTTAGGCAAATTGCCATGTCAACCTCTAGGTGGGAATATCGATTATTCCCTTGAATATTGTGAAACCAATGTAGAATTCACTCAAAATTTTATTAGGTGTCTAAAAATGAAAAAAGTATTACTTACGGTAATGACAGGATTTGCCCTCTCAGGATGCGCCGGAATTATGTCTGGCGGTGACGATAAACTTACAGTCGCAACGACCACATCTGATGCAAAAATTTATGTAGACGGACGATACTTGGGTGAAGGAAGAATCAGTACACAAGTTAAACGTGGCGACAACTACGAAATTCGTATCAACAAAGAAGGTTGTGCGACAATTTATGAAACTACAGGTGATAAATTAGATGGTTGGTTTTGGGCAAATATCCTTATCGATTGGGGAATTATTTCCATGCCAGTCGATTTAATCAGTGGCTCGGCTTGGAAGCTAGATAAGGAAGAGTACATTCTAATTCCCGAATGTGATTAATCACCCTGAGGCGGGGTCTAGCTCGCCTCATTAAAATTTTACTGATTTCAACGCCAAATTAAGTAGCGAGCAACGCTGTCATCTTCCTGAACCAATGTGTCGTAAACACTAAAGCTAATTAAAACCAAAAGTGCCAAGTGTTGCGAATCTGCTTAAATTTATTGTTAAGCAAGTTCTTACTTCACACGCTGGTCTTGTCTTTTAGCTGCTTTTCGTGGAGCTTCTGGTGTTTTACCATGTAACTCTTCAAGTTCTTTTGGCTCTGTAATACCTTTTTTAACAATAAAATTGATGAGATCAAAAAGCTTCGATGCTACAAAGTCAAAGTCCTCATCTGACATTTCGCCTGGATGAACAGCGTTATTACCTGTAATTCTAACTGTATCCGCAACTTTGATAACCATTGGTGGCAATACGTTTTTTTTCAGCTAAAGTACGAATGTCATTATTTATGTTTTTCCCCTTTCGCCGAGATGCTTACATAATTTTTGTAGTCCAAGCCTAAGTAAAGCCGCAGCACCGCGTGGAGATTTATTGAAGATACTAGCAGCTTGTTCATAGTCACGTTTTACATCTTCTGGCATATCTATTTCATCAGGGCTTGCACTACCTCGGTCAGGAAAAACCATAACACCTGATAGATCAGTTGCACCGAAAATTTCATGTCTCTGTCTTTCAAGTACATGCCAAAGAGAAACTTGTTTGCATCGGCTACAAGTTGCCTCTTGAAACATAGAATCTTTGCCACGGTTACTTAAAATGGACCAATCCATGTGAGTATAAGTGTCACATGTCGGACAGCTAAATCCCTCACCTAGAAATTCTGGGGAAATATACTTCATTAATTATTTACTCCATTTGCGTAACAGCTATTAGACCGAAAAATTCTGCATTTAAATACAGAATCATTCTATCTAGTTTCATATGCATATTAATTTACCACGATTAATCACAGCATTTCAGTGACTAAAAACATAGATAAACTCATTGAATGACAGAATGTAGAATATTTCCATATAGTATGAATTTCGTAAAAACCCCGAGCAACTGGATATAAACACAGTCTCCTTACACATGCCCCAAACACAAAAAAGCCTGCCATCTATGCGAACATAAATGGCAGGCTTTATACGTTAGTTAAGCTTGTGTGTGGCTAGCTTACGCGGCTTCGAATGCGAGGGCTTTCTTCTCTACTTGGCGGAAGATCAGCGTTAGTATGCCGTTTACTGCTAGGTAGAATGCGCCAGCAATACCGAACACCGTTAGTGTGTCGTAGGTTTGGCCGTTGATACGCTGAGCGTAACCCATCAAATCCATGATGGTGATGGTGCTTGCCAGTGACGTACCTTTGAAAACTAGAATCACTTCGTTCGAGTAAGCTGGAACGGCGCGGCGTAGTGCATATGGCAGTAACACTTTCAGCGTTGCGATTTTGTCCATACCAAGTGCGCGACATGCTTCCCACTGCCCTGCTGGAATGGCGTTGAATGCGCCTCTGAACAGTAGCGTGCTGTATGCCGCCGTGTTCAAAGCTAATGCTAACATGGCACAGAACCAAGGTTGGCTTAACCAAGTCCACATGAAGCTTTCACGAATCCAATCGAACTGACCCGGGCCGTAATACACCAAGAAGATCTGCACCAACAATGGTGTGCCGGTGAACAGCGTGATGATGCCACGTGTTAACCAGTGAATCGAAGGTATTCTTAGGATTAGCGTTACCGTCATCAGCAGTGACAAGATACAACCAACCAGCAATGAAGCGCCTGTGAGTTGAAGACTGGTCACTAAGCCTTCAAGCATTTGAGAGAGGTATTGTTGATTCATGCCATTGCCCCTTTGTTACCCAAACCTTGAATAGAGAACTTACCATCAATCACTTTTACCAATCTTTGTGTGATTAAAGTGATGACCAAGTAGATTGCTGCTGCTGTCGCGTACCAAGTAAATGCTTCGTGCGTTGCAGCGGATGTTAGTTGTGCTTGTTTCAACAAATCCGTTACGCCAATCAGCGATACTAATGCAGTGTCTTTCAGTAACACTAACCATTGGTTGGTTAACCCTGGTAGTGCGTGTCTTACCGCTTGAGGTAATACGATACGAAAGAATGCACGAGACTGAGAAATACCAAGCGCGCTTGCTGCTTCTCTCTGCCCTTTGCTTACTGCTTTTAATGCACCACGCAAGGTTTGCGAAGCGTAAGAAGCAAAGATAAGTGACAGTGCAACAACACCAGATAAGAACGGGCTCACTTCTATGAAGTCGCCAGTGATCATGAACAGAACTTGTGTCGAACCAAAGTAGATAAACAGTACGACCAGAATTTCTGGTAAACCACGAACAATCGTCACAAATGCAGTCGTTGGCCATTTGATTGCAATACGACGAGACATCTCACCACTTGCAAACAAAACTGCTAGAACCAATCCAACCAATAGGCTTACGAATGCAAGCTGAACAGTCATCCAGCTTGCTTCGACGAGCCCTAAAGAGTAACCCGTTAGTTCCATAAATTACTTACCGAAGTACTTGTTGAAGATCTTATCGTATTCGCCGTTCGCTTTTACTGCTGCAAGTGCAACGTTAAGCTGGTCTACAAGTTCTTGGTTGCTCTTGTTTACTGCGATGCCAAAGCCGTTACCGAAGTACTCTTGGTTTGTTACTTGGTCGCCAACGTACGTTAGGTTGTCTTCTTTCTTGAACCATTCTGCTACAACGGCTGTGTCACCGAATACAGAATCGATACGACCGTTTTTCATGTCGATGAATGCATCTTGGTAGCTTGAGTAAGGTACCGCTGTTACGCCAGTCATTTGCTCAAGTAGGAAGCTCTGGTGAGTAGAACCGTTTTGAACGCCAACACGCTTACCTTCTAGTGCTGCTTGGTCTGCTACTTTGCCTTCGAAAGAAATGAATGCTGCAGAGTTATCGTAGTATGCGTTAGAGAAGTTCACTTGTTTAAGACGCGCTTCTGTGATGTCCATTGCCGAGATAGCCGCATCGTAACGTTTGAATTTAAGTGCAGGGATCAAGCTATCGAATGCTTGGTTGTGGAAAGTACACGTTGCTTTCAGCTCTTCACAAAGTGCGTTTGCTAAGTCTACGTCAAAACCCTGAATTTGGTTGTTCTCATCCATGTATTCGAATGGTGCGTACGTTGCTTCCATCGCGAATTTGATTTCTTCTTTAGCCGCTGCGTTAAAAGAAGCAAGGCCGATAAGTGAAGCTAGTAGAATCTTTTTCATTTTGTTACTCCGAATACTGTGTAATAGCGGCCTGTGGCCATTCTTATAATTTGATTGTTTTAATTGATGTTGTGTTTAGCTAGATCTAGTGAGTCAACTTTCTTTTAATAAGTGACTTACTTAATGAGTCAGATACTCGGCAAACTCAGGTGTCTGCGGATTAACGAATGAATCGCTGGTGCCGTGTTCAACGATGTACCCTTTCTCTAGGTACAGAACGTGGCTAGCAATCTTCTTCGCGAAATCGACTTCATGCGTCACGACCACTTGGGTAATGCCCGTTCCGCTCAATTCTTTAATAATGCTCACGACTTGGTTGGTGATCTCAGGATCAAGCGCCGCTGTTGGTTCATCAAACAACAACACATCCGGTTTCATCATCAGCGCACGTGCAATCGCAACACGCTGTTGTTGACCGCCAGACAGTTGAAGTGGCCAAGCGTCTGCTTTGTCGGCAAGTTGAAGTGTCTTTAGGACTTCTTGCGCTTGCTTAATCGCTTCTTGCTTATCCAAACCCGCCACTTTGGTTGGTGCTTCAATCAAGTTTTCCATCACCGTCATGTGTGGCCATAAGTTGTATTGCTGGAACACCATGCCGACTTTACGACGAAGTTTAAGCCCCTGCTTCTCTTGGATTTGGCTTGAAAAATCGAATTGCTCATTCGCAATGTCTAATTCGCCGTTGTCCGCGATTTCAAGCAGGTTCAAAACACGCAGTAATGAACTCTTGCCCGCGCCGCTTGGGCCAAGCAATACCAAGGTTTCGCCACTCTCACAGTCGAAACTGATGTCGTGAAGAACTTGGGTATCACCGTATGATTTGTTGATGCTCTTTACTTGAATACTCATGCCACAATACTGCATTAATTGTCATTTGTTGGTTATTCTATTCAATCCGAGTTTTTATGCAAGAAAAATGTATAAAAAACTACTTTGTTGAATTTTTGTAACAAATATTCCACAAAAAACAGTCGCTATAACTGGTCTTACAACCAAAACTTACAAGTCATTGATAAAGCTAATATCGAGATAAATAGCAAACGTTTTGCTATCAATTTATAAATCATCGCACGGTTGCTTGTTTATGTGTGCACTCTCCTATCAACGCTAATTTACTTGCATAAAAATTAGGGTTAAATAGCTTGGTTTCCTATCCAACTGACTGGATCAAAATGCTTAGTTTTCCTTTAAGGTCGTTTCGAATTATTCACTTAGTGTTGATGAAATATTGGAAATTGAGTTTCCTAGGGAGCGTCACAGCGCAATAAATGCTTTAATGGGTTCGATTCTCAACAACAATTACTGCCCAGCGAACAACGCGCAGTACAGGCAATAAGTCATAAAGCAATTAGCCATAAGCAACAAGCAACAAGCAACAAGCCATCTATTTTTAAAGCGACAACACATTAAGGCAGTCATATGCAAAACGATGTCTCTTCTACGCTCGACTCGAACCAGCGACAGACTCAGCGATCGACTCAACAAGCGCCAGAACCCAAACCTGAGGAAAAAAGCCTCAGTATTTTGTTTGAGCTGAGTAAATTCATTCAGCCTTATAAAGGTCGTGTTATTGCTGCGTTGATCGCGTTGATCTTCACAGCGAGCTTAACCCTTTCAGTCGGACACGGTATTCGTCTTCTTATCGACCAAGGCTTCAGCCAACAATCGTTGTCAGACTTAGGCAGCGCGATTCAATTCATCATGGTGGTGGTCGTGCTGATCTCGATTGGCACCTTCTTCCGCTTCTATTTGGTCTCTTCTGTTGGTGAGCGAGTAAGTGCGGATATACGCCTGTCGGTTTTCAATCACGTGGTGACGCTGCACCCGAGTTACTTTGAAACCAATGGCAGTGGCGACATCATGTCGCGAATCACCACGGATACTACTCTGCTTCAAAGCATCATAGGTTCATCGTTCTCTATGGCGATGCGCAGCGCGTTGATGTGTATTGGTGCAATCATCATGCTGTTTGCGACCAATATTAAGCTGACGTCGATTGTATTGGCCTCGGTGCCATTTATCTTGATTCCGATCCTTGTTTATGGGCGCCGTGTAAGAGCCCTATCTCGCCAAAGCCAAGATTCCATGTCTGATGTGGGTTCTTACGCAGGTGAGGCAATTGAGCACATTAAAACGGTGCAAAGCTACAGCCGAGAAGAGCAAGAGAAAGCATCATTCGCGGTAGAAGTGGAAAAGGCGTATGAGATTGGTCGCCAGCGTGTAAAACAGCGCGCGATTCTTATTTCTGGCGTTATCGTGATTGTATTTAGTGCTATTGCAGGCATGCTTTGGGTTGGCGGCAGTGATGTTATCAACGGCACTATGTCGGCTGGTGACTTAGCGGCGTTTGTGTTCTACGCAATTATGGTTGCTTCATCGTTAGGTACGATTTCTGAAGTGATGGGTGAACTGCAACGCGCGGCAGGTGCGACCGAGCGATTAATCGAGATCCTACAAGTTGAAAGCCATATTGTTGCGCCAGTTGCGAATCCAACTTCGCTTGCTAACGTAACGCCAGAAGTTGCATTTGATGATGTGACCTTCTGTTATCCATCAAGACCGGACCAACCCGCAACAAGTAACCTCACGCTTACTGCCCATGAAGGCAAAGTGTTGGCACTGGTTGGCCCGTCTGGCGCAGGTAAAACTACCCTGTTCGAACTGCTGCAACGTTTCTACGACCCACAAGTGGGTAAGGTCACCTTAGGCGGTGTTGAACTGAATCAGTTTGATCCTAACGAGCTAAGAAAGCAGATGGCATTGGTACCGCAACAACCTGCTCTGTTCAGTAACGATGTGTTCCATAACATTCGCTACGGCAACCCGCAGGCAACAGGCGAGCAAGTGATCGAAGCGGCGAAGAAAGCGCACGCACACGAGTTCATTCAAAACCTACCTGATGGCTACAACAGCTTTCTTGGTGAACGTGGTGTAAGGCTTTCTGGTGGGCAGAGACAACGTATTGCCATCGCACGTGCCATCTTGAAAGATCCAAATATTCTATTGTTGGATGAAGCAACCAGCGCACTAGACAGTGAAAGTGAGCATCACGTACAACAAGCGTTAGAAGAGTTAATGCGTGGCAGAACGACGATCATTATCGCCCATCGATTATCAACAATTAAACACGCCGACCAAATTGCGGTGCTCGATAAAGGACAACTAGTAGACATCGGCGACCACCAGTCTCTCATCAATAGCTGCGAATTGTACCAACGCTTGGTTGAGCTGCAATTCAAACACCTTAGTGCCTAACTATTGAGTGGATGTGCAACTAAGTCACTGACATTGTGTGGTTTCAAGCTTCAAAAACTTAAATCACGCGTGTTGCAGTTTTGTTAATTTAGCGGTAGGGTTTTTATTCCAATAACAACTTATTCCGATGAAGGATAAGTAAATAACGTTAATTACACAGATAACAATAAGAGAGTTCGCATGGAAGCACTATTATCTGACTACCCGGTAGTAACAGAAATTCCTGTCGCTTGGGGAGAAATGGACGCACTCAATCACGTTAACAACGCTGTATATTTTCGCTATTTCGAAACCGCTCGCTTAGATTTTTTCAAGCACGTCGAGCTGATGGAAGAGATGGCGATTACCAAAGTTGGTCCTGTTCTTGGTGACACTTACTGTAAGTATTTCCGCCCAGTCACGTATCCAGATACCTTGATGGTCGGCTCACGTGTTACCGATATTCAAGATGACCGATTCACCATGGAATACGCGATTGTCAGTAAGGCTCAACAGAAACTGACGACCGTTGGCACTGCGACTATCGTGATGTTTGATTTTGCTTCGAACCAGAAAGCCCTGCTCTCGCTGCGCTTAACCAATGAAATCGAAAAGATGAACACGTTGAAAAGCCCATGCTTCAAACAAGAAGCCGTGACAGAATAACGTATTCGTTGGTTGAGAAAGATTCAGAAAGTTTCAGAATCGAGTAGGAGGAGG
>NZ_JBFRJZ010000007.1:0-41050 GCF_041469125.1 Vibrio sp. 10N.286.51.E5
TGCTCGGCGCACCAAAAAAGCGGCAAGTATTTTCATACTTGCCGCTTTTACATTCATATTAGTTATTGGTTGCCGATACGCCATCTGGAAAACGAAAGCAGCCAATATAACTGGATAGTCCTATTGCTAGACGCCCCTTGGGCTAGAACAGCGTTTGTTGTCTCTTTTCAGGTACAGGTTGAACTTCACCGTAATTACGTAGCTGTTCCATCTTACGGATATCAAGCTGAAGCTCAGTAACATAGCTATCGCCCACAGGGTAGCTGCGTACCACTTCTGCACCGCGGATTACGCCATCAACCGCACCAGAAGTACGTTCCGTACCAAGGCGTTGATCTTCCAACTCTGCCCGACCACTCACTCGCATACCGTAAACTTGTTCTGCAAGTTCACGATAGGCGTCGATCTTAGAAGCTCTCATCGCACGGATACGTCTTTCTTCATCGTTACGTCCTTTCTGCTCACTGATACTCGCGTAGCCAACGGCAACTAAGTAGTCGTCTGGCCTCATGTTTTGCAGTGGCTGACAGCCAACAAGCAGTAAAGCGGCAACAACAAATATTAACTTCTTCATCTCGAACTCCTAAGGGCGAAGAATAACAGTATAAGGCTGGCTGATCGTTGGGTCAGAACGAATGATAACGCCATCTTGAGTTCGAATACTGTTTAGAGTATCTAGGTCACGACCAATACGGTCTGCAGGCAAGAAGCCTTGTGCCGTCGCCACGACAATGCGAGTTTGCATGCCAACAACACGAGCATTGACTAACACACCACCTTCTTGGCGAAGCATAGTGCCTGTCAGTACGTACTGTACGTCTTGTTCTTGAGCTAAGTCTTTCCAATCGCGGCTTAACGCAAAGTCACCTTGATGAGTCACTTGAATAGAACCTGTTGTTTTGAAATCAACAACCTTGAAGCCACGACGCTGAAACTGATGAATGAAACCTTCTGATACCGAGTTGCCTAGCCAGTTCGTTGTGTCCATGTGCTGCAGGTCCACAAACGAAGTAATTGCTATTGGCGTTCTCGCTGAAATACTTGTATTCGAAATGATCAAATCTTCAGTCATACTTTCCACAAAAAAATCCATGGTATGACGAGGGCTGTCCATCAACATAAACTGACTGCCTGAATATTCAGACTTGCCGTTATAGATCGGCGAATAAGCGCATGAGGTCAACAACATGACACTCATTACTACGAGCCATTTTTTCATTCTCTTATCTCCAGATAGGTTTAGTGCTCCCTGTTCCAATATGTTCTCACCATTATTCTTTTCAATGGATTACAATGTTGGAACAGTCTTTGCTTTTCATTAATGGTTCAGATTAAGAAAAACGCACTTAAGTCAGCTTCAAGCTTATAGTTATTTGTTAAGCAATATTTATACCCAACTGGTAACGAATAGATGAAAAAAATAATTTCTTACTTATTTTCAATAAGTTCACTGATAACCATAAGCTTCAGTGCTCATGCCTCTTGGTATGAGGTTACCGGTACCGCAGCCATCGTATCGTCAGAGGAAACGGCAAGGGTCCATGCTCTGGAAGACGCGGTATATAAAGCGATCCAGTTCTCAGGAGCCGACATTGGTAGCATTGCCAACCTCACGCCCTACCTCGACGCAAACAAAAAAGAGTTTCAATTTACCAATCATGAAGTGCGCTACATCTTGGTAGAAAAAGAGAAAAAACGCAGTGGCAATATAATGATCACCGCAAGGATCGATATCTATCCTTCGGCAAATGCTTGCCATGAGAGCCAATATAAGAAGACATTTTTGGTCGGCAACATCGATGTGACTTCCCCACAGCAAGCTGTAATGGGCAGAATCTATAACATCGGTGATGATTTTGGTCATGTCGTAGATCGACAGCTGGCGCAAGAGTCTCGCAGCTTTGTTTCCGTTGGCACGACCAATTACGACATCGACAAACGTCGACCTGAAGTGATCAAGATGATCGCCCAAGACACTGGCGCACAATACATCATTGGTGGCGACATTACCGATTTAACCGCGACCATCGAGTCCAAACTGTTGAAAGACGACATCATCAATCGCCAGTTTGCGTTAGAGATGCAAGTCTTCGATGGTAAAACAGGACATCAGGTTTACAACCGTAGCTATCGTGAAGTGGCAAAGTGGCCATTTGCTAAGACCAGTGAAGTCGACACCCGCAGTGCCCGTTTCTGGGCATCAACCTACGGCAGCATGATGCTGCGTGTTAGCCGTAATATTATGTTGGACTTAGAATCGGAAGTGTCATGTAAGATCACCCTTCCAGAGGTTGCAGCGGTATTTGGTAACACTGTGACCATTGATTTAGGTCGAATGCATGGCGTACAACAAGGTGACAAACTGCAACTGTGGCACACAGGTTCGTTTATCGACCAACGCGGCTTGCCACGTAATAAGGTATCTCAAAGCGATATCACACTGACCGTTTCTCGCGTTTATGAAAACGAAGCAGAACTGACGATCGACCAACCAAGCCTTGCTGGAAGCATTCAAATTGGTGATGTGATGCAGAAAATCATGTAGTTAGCGACACGCCCGCCTCACAGTTTCTAATAAAGCCTTAGCACTTTTGTTAAGGCTTTATTTTTTTTCATGGGTATTAGTTTCGGTTTTGCAGTATTTGGCGTAATCTTATTAATAACATAATCATCACTTAGCAAACTATGAGTCAGAATAATCTAATTGGTGCTACCGGTTACCGCTTTATCTCGAAAGGTAAAACCGCTTTTAAGATCCACATTCATACTCCCGAAGATACGGTGTTGCATCGGTCGGTCGGTTTTGTTCGTATGGGTGAAGACAAAGCACTGAAGAAAACCATTAAATTAAGAGATGAACTGGGCAGACAGCTATGGGGCAAATTTTGGCCCAAAGTCCTCAAAGAGCCCTACCTGATGACGCGCCTGCCTCATAGTCTAGAACCCAAAATTGTATTCAAACCAAATCCAACTCAGAGTGATCCTGAACACCGCGACGAATGCTACATCGCTAAGTGGCGTGTATTCTCAGAAAACGGCGACTACAAATACAAAACTAAGGTGTGCTCCATTAGAAAGCACGGCAGACTTGCCGCTTATAGCCAAACCAAAAGGGCGCTACTGGATGCCCACAAAGATGTGATTGATCTGCTGATCTTTATGGGTCGACTAAACAGTATCGATCTGAAGTAATCATACTCTCAACAGCGCTAAAATAATCGGAACAACTAGCCAGCTTAGAAGAACGATAAACCTGATGTTCTATCGCTATTAACTATTAGAAGATCTATCGATCATTATCAGCATCGAACAATATCGTATAAGTAGAGTGACTGATCGCCCCCCTCCCCCTGAATGTTAAACGATGCAATAGAGTTGCTATATTTGATGGATCAAGGCCTTCAAACTAGAGTTTAGGCTGACCAAAAGATCAGGCAATATCCTCGTATTCGATCCCTCTGCCGCTAAACCCCACTATGCTACTCATTATAAAGTCACTGAGCACTCCAGCCAAGAATGCCATAAAGGTTGCCCTAGCATTTTGTTTAGCTATCTACCTTGCGTTGTATTTTAACCTTGAGAAGCCTTACTGGGCGGCTATCGTGGTCAATATATTGGCCATCACTGATACTATTACTGCTGGCAAGAAAAAAGGCATTCTCAGATTGTTGGGGACGCTTTGTGGCGCGTTTGTCGGGCTTTGGTTAATCGCTGTTTTTGGGCAAGATCGATATTATTTTTTAGCAAACATCGCACTGTTACTCGCAATTTGTATATACATGGGTTCCGATCCGGTCATCGGCTATGCTTACATTACGGCATTTATTGTCTGCATCCTGCTGGCGATATCTGGCAGCTTTGATGGTGTAGCTACATTTAATATTGCGGTACTAAGGCTGCAAGAAACCCTGCTTGGCTTCGTGGTCTATACGACCATCTATAGCGTGGTTTGGCCTGAGGATGATGACACACGCTTTAACAACGAAGTCAGTGTTGTTTTAGAGGCGATGTCTACCCTCATTCATTCACTCGCTTACAATGACTCAGCGCAGCGTTTCCAGTTACACACGAGCTGCGAGTTAAATATTGAAAGCCCGACCTTCAAAGCGCTGAACGATCTGATGCGCCTGCCCGATTTGCATGGCCGTATGCCTGCCAGAAAGCAGTGGAAGCATCAACAGCAAACTCAAGCAATCTGGGTTGCCAAACAGTTACTGCAAAACGCCCATGATCAAGGGGTTGATCACAATGATTTTTCGATACTTAACCAGGCTATGGCTTTTATTGAAGCATCATCGGTTAATGTCGATTACAAGCCCCCTTTTCCAGAGACAGTCAAACAATTCTACCAGGGTAACTTTAAGAAAAAGCGCTTATTTGCCCGATTACTTGACAACAGCCAGCAACGATTAAGCAATACGTTAGTCGGCACAATGAGCTTCATCTCAGCAATTCTAGTCTGGATATATCTACCAATATCATCGGGAAGTCTGTTCATCATTAACAGTGCCATTTGCGCCTTGATATTAAGCAACATGCCTAGGCAAATGATAAAGCACTGGACCATTGGCTACTTAGCCTTTGGGTCACTGTTCCTCATTCAGTATGTTTTGCTGTTACCTTCGATGACCGAAGTATGGCAATTAATGGCATTTTACTTTGTTAATGTCTTTATGGTGTATCGCCTGTTCGCTGGTAATCAGTGGATGGTCTATCGAGTTCTCGGGGGCAACCTATTAGTAATGATTACCATGAGCGCAACGCAACTTGTGCCTGTTTATGACGTCACTACCCCTTTGAACCTACTCATTTATATGATGGTTGCACTGGCTTTCATCCGCTTTTACACCCGCTTAATACACCGTAAAAGTTAACCACTATAACCTCACACAAAGACCACTAAGGCATAAAGTAATGAAAATGAGTAAATGCTCTGCGCTTGTCGTTATCGACCTGCAACAAGGTATCGTTGATCAATTACCGGAAACCGTGTCCCGACCGATCATAGAGAACAGCCTTGCTCTCTGCGATGCATTTGATGATGCTGATTTACCCGTAATTATTGTTAATGTAGCCGGTCGTCCACAAGGCCGAACGGAACTGCAAAATAAAGCGGCTCAGCCTGACGCATCAAAGATCGTATGGGGAGAGGTCATCGAAAGCCTGCGCCTAAACCCTAATTATCGCTATCTAACCAAATATTCCTGGGGTGCATTTACCAACACAGATTTGCAGAAGCAGCTTTGTGAGCAAGGTATTACGGATATTTATCTGACCGGGGTAGCAACAAGTATTGGGGTCGAATCAACAGCTAGACAAGCATTTGAACTGGGTTATAACGTGGTGATTGTCGAAGATGCGATTGCAGATATGAACCCGATGAACCACCAGCACAGCTGCCAAAATATATTCCCAAAACTCAGTGTTTTAGCAAAAGCTCAAGACTTGCTATAACTGTCTCGTCCTAAAATACGTTGACCGTATTTTCATTAAACAATAAAAAGCCGACAGCGAATTAAGCTGTCGGCTGATGATCGTTCTATCTCAAGTACATTCTATCTCAAACAAGAGAAATAGGATTAAGCGTTAGCTTCACGCTCAGCAATGAACTCAAGAGCCATCTTGATGCGAGCGATTACGCGCTCTTTACCAACAAGCTCCATCACTGCATCAACAGAAGGAGACTGACCGCCGCCTGTTACTGCTACGCGAAGTGGCATACCGATTTTACCCATGCCGATCTCTAGCTCTTCACATACTGCTGCGATAACACCGTCTTTGATGTTTGCAGTCGTGAAATCTTCAAGCGCTTCAACCTTAGCAAGAGCAAGCTCTAGTGGGCCTTTAGCAACACCACGTAGGTGCTTCTTCGCTGCGCCAGCTTCAAACTCAGAGAAATCTTCGTAGAAGTAACGAGATTGCTCAGCAAGTTCGATAAGCGTGTTACAACGCTCGCCAACTAGCTTGATCACTTCAGTGATAGCCGGGCCATTTGTTGTATCGATCTTCTGTGCGTCTAGGTGCCATTGCAGGTATTTAGCAACGTACTCAGGCTCAGAAGTCTTGATGTAGTGGTTGTTCAACCAAAGCAGCTTATCAGTGTTGAATGCAGAAGCAGACTTGCTGATAGCGTTCAGGCTGAAGAATTCGATCATCTCTTCTTGAGAGAAGATCTCTTGGTCACCGTGAGACCAGCCTAAACGAACTAGGTAGTTGTTTAGTGCATTTGGTAGGTAACCTTCGTCGCGGTATTGCATTACTGAAACAGCACCGTGACGCTTAGAAAGTTTCGCACCGTCATCACCAAGAATCATTGCACAGTGAGCGAAAGTTGGAACTGGCGCGCCTAGTGCTTCATAGATGTTGATTTGACGAGGTGTGTTGTTGATGTGGTCTTCACCACGAACAACGTGTGTAATACCCATATCCCAGTCATCCACTACAACTACGAAGTTGTATGTTGGTGCACCGTCTGTACGACGAATGATTAGGTCATCAAGTTGGCTGTTCGCGATTTCAATACGACCACGGATTTGGTCATCAAATACTACGCTGCCCTCTTTAGGGTTACGGAAACGGATAACACATGCATCGCCTTCTTTTGCTGCTTCGTTTGCTGCAACAATTTTAGGGTGGTTAGCATCGTAACGAGCCATCTCTTTGTTTTCTTCTTGCTCTGCACGAATTTCATCAAGCAGTTCTTTAGACGCGTAGCATTTGAATGCTTTGTCTTCAGCAAGTAGCTTATCAACCATTTCGTTGTAACGGTCAAAACGCTTAGATTGGTAGTAAGGACCTTCATCCCATTCCATACCCATCCATTTCATGCCTTCTAGAATTGCATCAACTGCTTCTTGAGAGTTACGCTCAAGGTCCGTGTCTTCGATTCGTAGAACGAATTCACCACCTTGGTTCTTAGCGAATAGCCAAGAGTAAAGTGCAGTACGTGCACCACCAACGTGAAGATAGCCAGTTGGGCTAGGAGCAAAACGAGTTTTAACCGTCATTTAAATACCTTGATTATGTAGGTGATTCTTTTAGTGCTCGCCATTACAAAGCCTGTAACGGACAAATATCACTAAATTTTGGGCGCTATTTTATCACCACCGCTTAAATCTACAATCAGTAGTGAATGATTAATGTGCTGATCTTGTACGAAAGCTATCGTAGAAGGAGAAAACCAATAGCTCAAGTCCATGTCATACACTCTAGAAAGGCAAATTCTCGTCACGCTTGCGATAAACCTCATCTATTCCATCACTCAATATTCCAACAAATATTAAATTCTTGAATTTATGTTTGACCTTACCCTTACGGGAAGGTTTATGTTAGGGCTAGATGAGAATTGGAGTATCGATATGAACCATTACACAACTGCGCTCAACGGCCTAAATTGCATGGGTTGCGCGAAGAAAGTTCGCACACTGTTTAGCGATCTCGACAGCACGATGATTAATGACATATCGCCGACCTACATCGATATTTCGACTCCATTTAGTTACATTCAGCTCAACGAACAGTTAGCAACGCTTGGTTATTCCATGGGTAATTCGCTGCATCTTTCATTATCAGGGCTCAGCTGTGGTAAGTGCGTGAACAAACTGACTCAAGCGCTTCAACAAACCGAGCAAGCCTCAAATCTAGAAGTCACCAAAGATGAATTATCGTTGGTTACTCTACTTGAAGAATCAGAGCTTATTGAGCTGGTCGAAAGTGTGGGTTATCACGCAGCTCCCTACTCTGAAGCCAATAACCTTTTATCTAGTTCAGATTCAGAAAACGAGCAAGCAGATAAAAAGAGTGAAGATACTGAAGATAAAACCACAGCTAGCCAATATACCTATCACCTTGTTCTTGAAGGTATGACGTGTGCGAGTTGTGTATCTTCGGTAGAGAAAGCGCTGAAAAAGAATGAGTTTGTCGACCAAGCTCAGATCAATCTCGCAGAACAAACTGCCTTGGTTTTCACCTCCAAAACACGAGACGTCATCGAAAGCGCGCTAATAGAATCCGTAAAAACCGCAGGTTATGGTGCAGAGTTCGTTGATGACGCGGCGACTCAACAACAAAAACAGCAAGAACAACAACTTCGTACCCAAAAAGCTTTCCTAAAAAATTCGGTAAGCGCGCTGCTTATCGGTGCTCCGCTGATGGCGTGGGGTCTGTTTGGTGGCAGCATGACTATTGCTACATTTAACGACCAATTGGCTTGGGGCTTAATCGGTGTCGTCTGTTTGGTACTGCTAGCCACTTCAGGTCGTAGCTTCTTCACCAATGCTTGGCAATCACTGATGCACAAGCGCGCGACCATGGATACGTTAGTTGCTTTGGGTACAGGCGCAGCATGGTTCTACTCCATGCTAGTTGTGTTGATTCCGTCATGGTTCCCTGAGGACTCTCGCCATGTCTACTTTGAGGCGAGTGCGATGATCGTTGGTCTAATTTCTTTGGGCCACTACATTGAAGCCAAAGCCAAAGCTCGCACCACAAAATCACTACAAGCTTTGATTAACCTACAACCTCAAAAAGCGGTGGTGATTGTCGATGGCAAAGAACAAACTATTGCTGTAGAAGCTATCCAAGTAGGCATGCAAGTACGCGTCAAACCGGGTGAGAAAGTGCCAGTTGATGGTGTTGTGGTATCGGGTGAGTCTTACATCGATGAATCCATGTTGACCGGTGAACCACTTCCCAACGTTAAATCGATGAGTGATGGCGTTTCAGCGGGCACTATTAATGGTGATGGCAGCTTAGTTATTGAAGCGACAGGAATTGGCTCAAGCACCATGTTGGCACGCATCATTCAAATGGTTCGCCAAGCACAAAGCAGCAAACCTGCGATTGCGAAACTAGCCGACTCTATTTCTGCCGTGTTCGTACCCGTTGTGGTCGCGATCGCAGCTGTTGCCGCCCTAGTTTGGTTTTTTGTTGGCCCACAACCAAGTGCAAGTTATATGCTTGTGGTATCGACTACCGTGCTGATCATCGCTTGTCCGTGTGCCTTAGGCCTAGCGACTCCGCTTTCTATTACCGTCGGCGTAGGTAAAGCCGCTGAGCTTGGTGTTCTAATCAAAGACGCCGATGTGTTGCAATCAGCCAGCAAAATCGATGCTGTCGTGTTTGATAAAACAGGCACTCTAACCCAAGGCAAACCAAGCGTTCAGCAGGCGTTTTATCACAACCTATCAGAACAAGAACTGCTGGCTTACGCCTATTCGGTTGAAGTCGGTTCAGAACACCCACTTGCGAAAGCCGTTTGTCAGTATGCCGAAAACCTAGAAGTTTCAGCACTCCCACACAGCGACTTTGAAAACCGCCGAGGCCTTGGAGTACAAGCCAACATTAACGGAAAACACGTCCAAGTCGGCTCTCTTAAATACCTAACCCAACTTGGTATTGATACTCAAATAGGCCGTGACTTTATCGAACTTTGCCGTACACAAGCATGGACGCCAATCTTCGTAGTCATCGACCAAAAACTGGTAGGCATATTAGGCATTTCAGACGCATTAAAAATAGATAGCACACAAGCCATTGCTCAACTAAAATCCGCCGGAATTCACACTGTGCTATTAACGGGCGACAACGACTCTGTAGCTCAAGCGATAGGTAAAAACGTCGGTATCGACGAAGTGATTTCAGAAGTGCTTCCAGAGCAGAAAGCTCAACACATTGTTCAGCTGCAACAGCAATATAAGAGTGTTGCCATGGTCGGAGACGGTATTAACGACGCGCCTGCACTTGCTCAAGCAGATATAGGCATAGCAATGGGCAGTGGCAGTGATGTCGCGATTGAAAGTGCGCAAATGACGCTACTCAACTCGTCGCCACTGTCTGTCAGTAACGCGATCGAGCTATCTCAAGCGACCGTGAGAAATATGAAGCAAAACCTATTTGGTGCCTTCATCTACAACTCGCTTGGTATTCCTATCGCGGCCGGTGTGCTTTACCCATTTTTCGGATTTCTGCTTAGTCCAGTAGTTGCAGGGGCAGCGATGGCGATGTCGTCAATTACTGTAGTAAGCAATGCCAACAGGCTGAGATTGTTCAAACCAAATCATTCTAATATTAATAAAAACCATATTCATGAGGTTAACCATGATTCGTAAAATTATGACTCTTACTGCACTCGCTGCAATCTCAGGACAAGCTTTAGCTACTGATGTTCTAAACCACAAATCTCCATACTGCGGCTGCTGCACAGAATGGACTGAACATATGCGAGATGCTGGGTTCGATGTTACTGAGAAGCTCCACGATGATATGAACCCAATCAAGCAGAAACTAGGGATAACACAAGAGCTAGCCTCTTGCCACACTGCAGAGATCGACGGATACGTATTTGAAGGACACATTCCAGCAGATGACATTAAAGCCTTTCTAGAAAACCCACCACGTAATGCGATTGGTTTAGCGGTTCCGGGTATGCCAATGGGTTCGCCAGGCATGGAATATGGCGATAAGAAAGACGAGTATTCTGTGTATGCGTTTAATGAAAAAGGTCAGGTGTTTGAATACCGTCACTACAACGGGAAATAGAACCTAAACAGACCAACACACAGCAATAAAAAGAAGTCATAAAAATAGAGCCTAGCATTCAGTAAACCCAAGACTGTGGTTTACTTGCTAGGCTCTTTGCTTTTGGACAGTAAAGCAAATCTTGTCGCGGCACCAACCGGGCTGTTAGTACCGCTATGTTCCCCTCGCTAATTAGCTAGCAAGCTATTTAGCAAAAAGCTATTTAGCGAAGAAGCTCACTCGGCTAATAATCTAATAGACTAAGCAACCAAGCGAATCAGCTTAGAAGCCGTAAGAAGCACCGAATACGAATGCGTTGTTCTGCTTAGAATCGCCGTTTGCGAAATCTACACCGTTAGCTTGGCTACGGAATTCAAAGTAAGGTTGAACACCTTGACGAGTCCATGTTGCACGTAACTCGTGGTCCATCGCTTCAGCATCAATCATGTATACGTTGTTGTAGCTAAGCGCTAGGTCAGCATTCACTGTGTAAGCAATGCGGTTATCCATGCGGTAGTCTGTGTCAGCATTAGCTGAAGTATCATCGATGTGTGCACGAGTACGGTTACTAATAGAGATGCCGTTGTCGAAGTTGTAACCGATCTTAACTAGTGGACGGAACTGAATGCTTTCGCCTGCAGAGAATAGGTGTTGGTAACCCGCAGCAACCCATAGGTTGTCAGTGATGTTGAAAGATTGCTCACCACCTACAGTGATGCCTGGAGTAGTATTACCTGCACCGCCATTTTCAGATTCAAGTTTGCCCAGTTGGATACCATCAAACTCAGAATAAACCGTGAAGCCGCCTAGAGAGTTGTCAAACGTGTGACCAGCTTCTAGCGTAGAAGTCATGTCAGAACCGTGGATACGGCCATCGTCATGAATTTGGATGTTACCCGTTACGTAAGAAGAACCAGCAAAAGCACTAGAAGCGAAAGCAAGAGAAAGAGCACTTAGAGCGATAATTTTTTTCATAGTAAACTGCCTTAGTTTAATTTTTTCAGCGGCACATCTTCGGTACATCATTCACCTTCACCGCTTGAGTAGTTGGTAGCCTCCCTGGCATGAAATCTATGTTGCTCGAATTAATTCGCGTTTAAAAATAAAAGGGACAGCAGAGTGATCCCTCTCACTATCAAAAAAAGACAAGTTATTTAAAACTTTAAAATCAACAACTTAAAAACATAAAAATTGATAAAAAACTTAAGATGGAAAAATATACAGATCGGGATCACGTTATTTCACGAAGAAAAATTAGATCTAGATAGTTGAATCACATCTGATTTAGAGTTTTTTACAGGGGGCTTATTTTTTGAAGAGAATAATGAGAAGCGCGTCACTTTTGGGATTAAAGTCACCTTATGTGCATTGTTGATGATATTACCAAAGGCGATTTCTATATGTTTCAGTTTTGGATATGCACCTAATTCGCAGTAAACAAAAAGAGCTCCCGTTTTATCTTGAATAAGATAAAGGTCAGGAGCTCTTCTACTAATAGTGCTTATCGATTATTTAACTGAGGTCACTCGACTTACTTTCTCACCACTTTCTGAAATAGAGCGGATGTAAGTCTCACCAGAAACTGATGGACGTTGTTGCTCATCGTATGTTAGCCAGTTTTCGCCATCAGCAGAGTATTGCAGCTCTACACCTGGGAATTGAACGTTCATCGCTAGCTTACCGTCAACAACCTTCGCACCTGGAACTGGTAGTCGGTAATCAATACCCGCTTTTTCTAGCTTAGCTAGCTCACGTTGACCAAGAATATTCGCGAAGCGATTAAAGTCGCTGTTCAACGCTTGCTTATTCACTAAGTTAGTTTCTTGAGAGTATTCAACACCAACCTTGTAGTCGTTTTCCCAATCTGCTCGGTGCCATGCGCGCTCTGCTGCTGCCAATACGCGAGGGAACACCATGTATTCATATTGCTCGTCAGTACGTACTGTTTCTGACCAAAGTTGAGCTGACAGACCGTAGAAAGGTTTCGCTTCAACCTCACCTTTACCAGTAAAACCATTGCCATCACGGTCTAATGATGTTTCTGCGTTTTGTGGCATGTTTTCTGGTGCGAAGCCAAACATCTTACGAGTATCGGTTGCACGTGTTGCCCAGTAGTAACCACGCTCAGCTGCATCAACTTCGTATGGCATATCCATGTATACGTAGTCTGGGTTAGAGACAATCACGTCATACCCTTTTGCTGACCAATCGTATACTGATGAAGTTCCGCCCCAGTAAAGAACGTCCCAGAAGTTCACGCGTGTACTTTCGGTCGCAAATGCTTCCTCGCCTTCGCTGTATTTCAGACCATCTTGCCATGCTTGGAAGTGGGGAATACCCTTCTCAGCAACAATCTTAGAAACCTGTTCTGCGAAGTGGCTTGGTAGATGACCGAAATCGCTTACAGTACCATCAGCGATCAATGACTGACATTGTGGTGATTGTTGGAACGGCTTATCTTGCTTAGACAAATCGATGTTGCCTTTCCAAGCCACTTTATCTTCTGCATTAATATCTTGTAAGCCTGCGCCTAACTTGATGTTTTTCGCTTCATCGCCGCCGAAGTGCCAAGTCGTTAGCGGTACGCCCGCTTCTTGGTGCATTGCCGCCACTTCAGAGATTACTTTATCGACGAAGTGAGTTGATGACTCCATACATGGGTTAATGAAGCTTTGCTTATCGTAGAACTGAACCGTGGTTACATTCGATGTATCTTGCGGATCCATCAAGCGGTATTCGTTCGCTTCTGCTTCTTTGCCTTCCGCCATGAGACGAGTGTAACGCGCTTCCATTGATACCACAGCTGAACGAGCGTGTGCTGGCATATCAATTTCAGGGATAACTTCGATGCTGCGCGCTTTAGCGTAGCTTAGGATCTCGACGTAATCCGCTTTACTAAAGAAACCAGAGCCAAAGTTGTCTGTTGTTGGACCAGAACCTAGCTGAGGCAGTAAGCAGCTTTGTTCATCCAAATCAAAACAACGATTAGACCCTACATCCGTTAGCTCTGGTAAACCTGGAATTTCTAAACGCCAACCTTCATCATCCGTTAGGTGAAGGTGCAGTTTATTCATCTTGTATGCCGCCATTTGATCTAGCGTTGCTAGGATGGCATCTTTTGAGTGGAAGTTTCGAGCAACGTCCACCATCACACCACGATAATCAAAGCGCGGCGCATCTTTAATTGACAGTTGTGGTAATGATTCAGCGTTCTGACTATCTATTAGGCCAAAAATAGACTGAACTGCGTAGAAAGCACCCGTTTTATCAAACGCTTTAATTGCAATCCCCTCTTCCGAGATGCTTAGTTCATAAGCGCCAGATTTCGCTAAATCACCCGTAAACTGAGTAGGAACAACAGCGACACTCACAGGTAGGTCGCCACTCACATCTACGTTTACCACATCTGCACGTTCTTCAATTGCTGCGAATTGCTCAGCGTCGAATGCGTCTTTAGGTAGGGCAATACCACCAGCAATGCTAACTGAACCTTCACCGGCTTCTACCGACATTGGCGTTGGTAGTAAAGTAGTTGATACGTCTTGCGTTGCTAGATCAGCATTCTTTTCAAAACGCGTCACCGCTGTCGCCATTACGTTATTATCATCAGGCGTACGCTTAAGGTTATTACCCTCTAGACCAGTTACGAACGATGCAACATCTTCTGTATTCAATGATGCAATCATCTTAGGTTCTGCGTTTGGCGCCGTCACGAATGCACCTGGCATAAAGTCAGTTTCAAACAGTTGCCAGTATTCACTCGTTAACGGAAGAACCACTTCTTCACCAGCCGCAAAGCCGTCAAATTTTTCAGTAGGTTCTAGCTTGTGAAGATCACCAGTAACGCGAGTGATCTTAAATTGCTCATTATCAACATCTAAAATAAGACGAATACTGTGGAAGTAGATGCTCCAATCTTTAGAGTCAATCGCTTCACCGTCATTGGTTAGCGTCATGTTCACTTTATTACATGACGCCCATTCAGCACCTAGGTCCTGACAAGCCAAGCCTTCATTCGCACCATGATTAGTTAGAATTTCGTACTGAACATCAAGATTATCAGCCAGTGCATTCACTACTTTTTGTTCTGGTGCTTGCGTTACTGCACAACCTGTTAGGCCAGCCAATACCGCTACAGATAGTAAGTTTCTCTTCAACATCGTATTCACCCATAAATTAAAAATTGAGTAAGAAGCAAAATGGAGCGCTTCGAAAGTTAGATAAACTATATGGGCTTATTTTTCACCGTGAATTAAATCGAGCTAATAAAGTGATCGGCTTCAAATCTCAAAAATTTTTATAAATTTAATTTAAATAAAATCATCAAGTTACAAGCAACGGCACTTCCGTCATTTTAATTTTGACGTAAAATTTGAGAAATGAATCACAATCTTTTTTACCGATTTCATAAAATCGTGTCGTTGTTACTGAGAAAGGTTTAAGAGTTTTTTGGTGTTGTTATACTTTTCGTACAAACAACGTGACATCGTTCTCAAAAAAAACCGTTAAAAAACAACGTCAAAATCGATTTTGACGAGTTTAATACTTCCTAAAGGAGCTCCCTTTGCGCCCATTCTTCTACATGGTTTTATTCGTTCTCGCTTTTTCAGCTAGGCAAGCGGTCGCCGAGCCCCTTTATTGGCAAGCACAAAAGGATAATCTGACACTCACTATCTTAGGTTCAGTGCACGTTGGAGACGAGAGTATGTACCCCCTTCCTTCGGCGATCACCGACGCGCTAAAAAACAGTGATGGCTTAATTATCGAAACGGATATCAGAAAGTCTGATGGCGTTGTATATCCCCGCAACAAACTCACGACTGCCGATGTACTCAATACAGAACAGCTGCAATTATTAACCGACATATCAAAATCATTGGGCATGCCGACGCAACAACTGCTTCGCTCACCGCCTTGGGCAACTTCTCTCTCCATACAAATGCAGCAGTTAAAAAACCTTGGTTATGGCTCCGCCAGCGGCGTTGATGCGACGCTAGCGAACAAAGCGACTACCCAAGATGTTCCGGTTATCAGTTTGGAGCCTCTGCAATTCCAAATAGACCTGATGACAAAACAAAAGGACGACGGTAAAGAGTGGTTAGTCAGTAGCCTTGAAGAATTTGACCAAACTGATCGCGTGGTTCATTGCCTGATTGAAAGCTGGAAAGCGGGTGATTTAGCGAAGCTGGAAGCCTTCTCAGAACTGTCAGAGATATCGCCTGAACTTGAGAAAGCATTCTTAACCGATCGCAACATAGACTGGGCAAACAAACTATCCTCCAATGATTGGAAGCTTAAGACTAAAGGGAACTACATGATAGTAGTTGGTACCTTGCACCTAATTGGAGAAGGTAACCTTATACAGTTATTAGAAAAGAAAGGCTTCAGTGTCATTCAGCAATCACAAAGCCAATCAGCCAAATGTCAATTTGAGACTAGCTAAAAAAGCTAACGATGCTCAACCTCATTTTGTTTTCGTTATAAAAGCATTTCCTTAATAACAGAATCTTTACATTTAATAGCACCATTGCAGTGCTATTATCTTTCGCTCTTTTTACCTATGGCGTTGTTCTAATGAAACCAGTACTTTTCGCTTTTCCCCTAGCCTTTGCCGTCCTTATGCCTACAGTAGTGTCTGCCAAAGAAACTTGTACGGTAGAACAATTTCAAGCTATCGACATTCAGCCAGATACAAAGGGTGGCGTGATAGATAAAGAAAGTGGGCAATTTCTCATAACAGAGAAGCCGCCAATGCGATGTGCGACGATAACATTCACAACATCGACAACACGAAACCGTATCGCAAGCCAAATGAACAACAATTTTGAAGCAAACTTTTACGACAACCAAACGGGAAGCTCTCACTCGGTGACGTTTGATGAAGATGAAATAAAGGCAGGTTACATTCGAATAGGCCCGAATAAGCCAGCGGAAGCGTATGTTTGTTTTGTTACCTCGGAAACACCGATAAAAGATATTACGTGTGATGTGAATTGATCATTGAGTTGCTTGAAGAAAAAAACAGGGCTAAGGGAAAGGTCCGTTTTCCGCATAGCCCTATTTTGCTGCTTACTCGGTAGCTTAAAGTATGTCTGTACTCGCTTCGGAATAACGTGCGATAATCGGATTTTCTAATGCATTCGGATCGCTCGGCGACCACATTCCACGCTTCATTCCTTTCACAATCAAATGAATCACCGCGGCATCAATAGCAGACATCCCAGCAATATTGACCGGTTCATTTTGGCTATAGCCCATCTCTACTTCTAACAACTCTTTGTAGTCAACAAAGCGAAATGCACCGAAGCCGATTTCATGGGAGGAAATGGTTTTAGTCGTCGTGACACTCAAAAGAACTTGCCCAGTTCGAACATCGACGGCTCTCAAATTCACCGTGACTTGATCCATTCTGTATTGCCCGGAACCACCAATACCTAGATACTTGGCACCCGCACCGATATTGTTTCCATGCTTGCCTAACTGCTCTAAGAACGGTCGTATGTCCTTGCGGCTACGGCCTAACCTTATCCAAATGACTTGGCGAGTCTTAGCGTCAGCAATGACGGTGGCATACCGATGCCCCTTAAAGATAGTGAACTCGTCCATGACGAGTTACCTTAGCTCCTCCCAATTTCACTGGCGGTACCACTTGTCTAAGTCGGCGTTTATCTATCTCTTTAATGGTGTACCAATGAACATTCGTTAACCGGGAGATATGTTTAATGAGAAGAAGAGGCAGTAGTTGTTCTATATAGCTTTTTAGGCGCTTCGTTATACGAGCATAAGACTCTAACCAAGATAAAGACTCTGTTTTTATGCTGCAGTCACGACACTTAATCCTTCGATTTTGAACGAAAAGTTCAACAGGAACACCGAGCAACATGGCTTCTTTTACATGACGCCATTGATACTCATGGATAGCCTAGGCCTCAAGACCACAAAAGCATTTAGCCCCAGAGTTAGGTTTAATAGTCAGATAATCAGTGATGCTGTCTGATGAAACTTTACAATGTCAAAGCCTTCACAGAATAAAGATAGGAAGGTATGAAAACGGTAGTTTGTGTATGATTTCTGTTTGGCGAGTAAACTATATCACTTACTACCGTTTCTGTTTCTAGTTCCCGCTAATCCGCGATGAACCTCTTTAGATGTCACTTTTTATGCCGTGAAGATGATTTCAAATAAAGAATATAGGATTAAAAGTAATTTCCATTTACTGCTTAATCCTATGGGGATTGATATGTCGATATTTATCCTCAGGGAAGGTAATATAGTCATTATTCTCGGTTGACCATCGACTATAGAATTTCTCGTGTCGCCTGAGAATACTTAGCTATAATAGGGTTGCTCTCTACATTCGGGTCATTTGATTGCCACATTCCTAATGACATCCCTTTTACTATCAAATGTATCACAGCTGCATCTATCGCGGACATAACGGCGATGTTAACGGGCTCATTATTACTGTAACCTAATTCCACTTCTAATAGTTCTTGGTAATCGATGAAGCGGAATGCACCAAGCCCGATCTCGTGAGAAGAGATAGTTTTAGACGTTGTCACACTAAGAAGTACCTGTCCTGTGCGTACATCTATCGCTCTAAGGCTCACTGTAACTTGATCGGTACGATATTGGCCTGAGCCGCCAATCCCTAAATACTTTGCGCCGAGCCCTCCTGTTTTAATGTTTGAATCATAAGCAACAATGCCTCCTTCTATAACCACATTCGCTGAATTTAACGAAGATAGGTTACTGCCATGATTGGCAATCTTGGTTTCTTTTTTCTGTGCGGCACGAATAATTTTTCGTTCAGTGAGTAAGTTCTGTAATCCCTCACGTTCTAACGGAATAAACCATTGCGAGTCTAATAATGAATTTGTTAATAATGTAGTACCCCCTTGTGGTACTGCGGTGGAATATGTGCTGTTGGGGTATGGCTTATATTGCCCTGTCTGATCTCGGAAGTCGTATACAGACACTAGAATTTTTCCTTTCGGTGTCGGTAATGAAATCAAATCAGTATAAGTTGTTCCGCGCGGCATTAACTTGGGTTCAGAGTCCGCATCGGGAATATCCAGCGATGCGGAGCATCCCGTCATAATGAGTATAACTATGATAGAAAAGAGACCTTTCATAATACATTCCTTGTCTTATAGGTCTGGATTTAATCCCGCTACTTGAATCTCAGTCGATTCACCAGTTTCTTTATCAACAATTTGTACCACTAATGCAGCACCATCATCGATTACATTTAGGAAAAAGTCATCTGTTTCGAGTTGCCCTGAATTTCCATTACCAACGTCCGCTAATAACTGACTTATTAATCGAGACTCTAAGCTTGAAGCGAGCCTATCGAGTGCCGACTCTTCTTCTAAACCACCAAATGAATTAGAGTTAGGGTCAGTATAATCGTTTATCGCATTTGCATGGTTTATTAATATAGTGCTGTTTAAAGGATTACCACCAAAACTAGGATTAATTGGGGTATAAACCAACTCTGAAGCACTAACTACGTTTACTCCCAGAACAAATAAGGGAATCATTAACCAAATTGAACACTTATATCTTGCTGAACTTATCATCCTAACCACCTTAAAACTCGTCGTGTTCCATATCAAATGTATCTAAGTATTGCCTTTCCGCTTCCCAACGCACGATATAATTGCTTAGAGCACTGACCGCTTCTTGTGCTTTTTCTTTTGCTTGACGTTGTCCTGGGGAAAGGGCTGTACGGTATATCGGCTTTCTTGAATGAATAATGGTAACAATACTGCCTCTCAATGCAGTTGGCCTTTCCTCAACAGTAAAGTTTTCATTGATATCCGCATATTGCTCATTCATTTGTTGAGAGAAAAAAAAGTAAAATTTTTCCCCTAGTCGAGTCATAGTTCTATCTACAATGACCCCGTTAATTTCATTAAAGTCATTGAACCGACTTTGAAGAGCTTCATCTTGTTCTTCTAACTGAACAGAATCAGACGTTACTACGTTATGATTCGCATCACTAACCTCACTAAAAACTGGACAATGGAAAAAGCTAAATAGAGTAAACAACAATATTTTATTCATCCCTTCGAGGCCCATACCGTCAAAAATAGTTACGTAACTTACTAATATTTATGGATTGCTAAGATGTCTAATCCTTACGTGAATATAGACCTAATGCCTTGTAATGTTAAATAAACTTTAATACTAGTTTTCTTGTTTATTTATAAAACTATCGAGTAACAATATTACTTTCCAGTAGTCAGATGTGATAGATGAATTTTAAATAAAATCGGAATTAGGTTTAGTGTTCATATTCCAATGTTACTTTAGTTTTATTAAGTAAATGGAAACGATGGTTAACTTTATTTGCGTGACGTGTACGATGTGTTCGCCATTATTTCCCGTTTAATTGATTTATCACGGACTATATAGATTGTTTCCTATATGTATATCGATGCTTCAGTTATCCGGTACAACAGAAAAATGTCAGAAATATATGACAAGGACGGTGGCAACAATGGGTAATTTAATCGAAGCTCGAACTAGGTGTCTAGCACAATTTCAGATTAAAACGGTTGTCTCTGCTGCTTTATTACTTATGTTGTTTAGTTCAACCGTTAAAGCTAGTCATGAAGAGCGCGGTGATTTTGGTGAATTCTTAAGTGGGATTGATGAAGAAAAATACCAAAGCTTATTTGTTGATTACAACAGTGTGCTGAGCAACAGGGCGCCATATGACTTGGATAGTTATTCAGAGATTGACATAAATCATTCTAGCGACACTTCAGTGAGGGCCACCCAAGATAGTTTAGGTACTCACGGGAATAACCGTTCAATCATATCTACTTCAGGGAAAAGCAACAAAGTAATAGTGAATCAGAGAGGGCACGACAACAGTTCCGTTATTCGGCAAGTTGGTAATGAAAATACTGCCAAAGTTAATGAATTAGGGATAAATAATGAAGCCGTGATCATGCAAGAAGGGCATGGGAATAATGCGGAAATTACGTTAGTAAACCTTTCACCTAAACAAGGAAATCAAGTCAGTGTGAATCAACAAGGCAATGGAAACACGGCTGTGATTACGCATAGGAATCGAAGAGGCGGAGCAAACCTCGGGGTAAGTCAGGTTGGTGATGGCCTGTCTGTAGCGATAAGCGCATCCACAAACATGAGAGTTCATGTAAGTCAGTCCAACTAAGTTAGTTAGTTTAGCTGAATTACAATAAATGCTTCATATGAAGCTATGTCGACAGGGAAAAAAGGGACAATACTATGAAGAAGTTAGCATTTGCGGTTGGGTTAGCAATCGTTTCATCATCTGCACTAGCGGATAGAGAAGTGGATTTTTCTGGATATCAACAAATTAGCGGATCCAGATTAGGTACTGATAATCAGAGTGTGGTTTTAGAGCAGAATAATACTGGAAGTTCTGTCCATATTACGCAAGGTGCGTCAGGGTTTGATGGAAACCGCTCAGTTGTTGATATGCGTTTGCAGGGGCATGGAGCAAATAATAAGGTCAAGTTGACCCAATCCGGCGGTTATAGTTTTAATGATTCCTTGGTGAAGATTGCAGGTACTGCTGGTGGTAACAAAGTTGTGATTGACCAAAGTGGTAAGTACCACGACTCGAAAGTGGCACTGCGTGGTGATTCAGATAACGCAACGGTTAAGGTTACTCAAACAGGTACTGCGCATTGGTCTGAAGTCTCTATGTCAGGAAATAGTGATAGAAACTCCGTAACAGTAGATCAAACCGGTGACTTCCATGATTCAATGGTGGATGTTTCTGGAGGGTCATCGAACAATAGTATTACAGTGACTCAGGGTAAGGACATGACGAAGAGTGATAACTGGTCAAATGTTGAGCTTAAAGCTTCAAGTGATTACAACTTGATTAATGTTAATCAAAAAGGTAGCCGCAACGAATCCGAAATTTTGCTAGTTGGGTCTAGTGGTAATAATACAGGTAACGTCTTTGGTGGTGGCTCTGGTATTCAAGTGACTCAAACTACTAATGATTACTCTTATATTTCAATGAATGGCACAACAAACTCAGCTGTATACGTGAATCAAAAATAGCGTATGTTAAAACTAACTAAAACGGCGCTTTGCGCCGTTTCTCTTCTCTCTTTTGTGGCGCATTCTGAAAACATTAAGGATGTAGGGCTTGTGTGTAAAAATGATGGTAATCAGGTCCAATTGTCTATCAACAGAGAGGAAAACTCTGGGAATCTCGTTCTGACTTCCACCACTCAATCTAAGACATCGATATCAATGCAAGGGGGCGTTGCTCATTATGTTTTAGGTATCAATCAGTTCCCTATCCAGTTCTATGACCAAAAACTCGATGAAGGTTGGGTTGTTGCGTCAGATTGTACGGTTACGCTTTCTACTCAGTGACATTTATATCACTGATTATTTTTCACTTCAAATCCTTACAGCCTTAGCACGGCCTTGCCAATATCTTTAGCTATTACTTGTACTACTTCTCTCATTTCATCCTTATTAATCCTTCATTACGTTCGACTAACCTAAATCTCAAGTCTGTATTCTTTGGCTAGCGCCGATATTGGTTGTATTTTACGGTGGGCTTCACGTAAGTGTTCATCAAGCCCCCATTGATTAGAAAATTTATGGTCCGCCCTGATATTGCAAATAATAACGGGGTTGGTTTGCGCTAATGAATTTCTAATTCATCAAACTTCGTATGATGCGCCTATGTTTTAGGTAACGGTGCATACGGCAATGTTAGTCTAACAAACCAAAACCAATATAAATCCAAGTGCATATATTAACACGGCACTGGTCGCCGTTTTATTTGTTTATTTATTACCATTTAAATGGATTGGCTTCTGATTTAAATTCAGTACAGTGCCTGATAAAAAATGAAAATGTATGAGTAACTTTTGATAATACTATGCTGTCATCATTTCAAGTAAGAACAAGAATCAACTCCCTGCAGTGATAAATATAATCCCCGAAGACAAGGTTGGGGGAATTACCCTAAACTGTGCGATAAACCCATTAAAACAAAGAGAATAGAGTAATAACAACCTTTTCAGTCAGATAATATTTTACCTTCACCGATACCATTAAATATATCTATAAGTTTCATAAATAATTCAACTTCGTAATTCGCGAAAAATCAATATGTACTATAAACTAAAAAGTCTATCGTTTAGGTAATGAGTCAATTAAAGGAGTTTCACATGGCTAAACTGGAGGCTCATAACGCCGTTTTACTTGCGGAGAACAATTTACAATCGATACTACTAAAAGAGTCTATAGAACAGAAAGTTAACCTGAACATAAAACTCATATCACCGGAAAGGCTCAGTGCTAAATCCCTAAAAAACGATGACTTAGTTCTGATTATTATTGATTTCCCGACAATGAGTAAGCAATACATTGAGAAATACCAGGAGCTCAGAGATGACGTAGCAAGTGATGTCCATGAAGTGCTACTCAATACACCAGGCGATTTCCCGCACTCTGAAATGCTTAAATGGCAGTATCTTGTCGGCATTTTTTATACGTCGGACACGCTTGAAAAGCTCGTGGCCGGCTTTAACTGCATTTTGCAAGGCGAGATGTGGATGAGTAGAAAGCTCATTTACCAGTACATTAGCTTCTACAGAGAGAGGCAGTGCGCGAAAACCAGTCCTTATTACCTCAAGCTGACCAAACGCGAGCAGCAGATCATTAAGTTACTCGGTGATGGAGCATCTAACACTCAGATAGCAGATACCCTCTATGTCAGTGAGAATACGGTCAAAGCACACCTTCACAACACGTTTAAAAAAATCAAGGTGAAGAATCGCTTACAAGCTTTGATCTGGGTTAAGAACAACGTTGCGACAAATGAGTTTGTCCAATAGACCTAACTCTCTGCCCTCAACCATAAACAGTCAATGCAGTTAGAATGTAGAAATCCCAAATACAAAAAAGCCGTAGCATCTCTGCTACGGCTTTCTTTAATGTGGTCGGTGAAGAGGGATTCGAACCCCCGACCCTCTGGTCCCAAACCAGATGCGCTACCAAGCTGCGCTATTCACCGAGATATCTAACTGGCTCATTGCCTGTCGATGGAGCGTATAATACGGGTTCTGAATTTATCCGCAAGGGCTTTTTCTCATATTTATTGCGATTTTGAATCGTTCGAACAAAAGACATACAACAACGAGCATGATGTGACGAAAAACACACAGTTACCAACAAGTATTTAACTTATGAAACAGGATTGATCCAGATCAGTGAATTGATAATGCTTGTTAATACACTAAGCCATGTCATATAACTTTGAGGTATACACATGGACTTTTGGCTAGATCTCCTATTTGGTAATGCGGTGGGACTATCTTCAATGATAGTAATCTTCGGGGCTCTGGGTCTCATGATGTTTTATGGAGGCTTCTTCATATACAAAGTTATGACTGAAAAATCTCCTCACTAGAATCGCTCTGCCTAAATCATTTACTTTTAAGTATTCTTTTACTTTATAAGTAAATGTCAAAACGCTTTGCACCGGAGCAGACTTATTGTCTTCTCCGGTTTTTTCATTTTTAAACCTAACCTCAACTTAGGTATACTTACCCTATCCTTCTCCAACTTGAGATACACACTATGTCTCATGATGATGACTTAGATCTATTCCAAGAAATGATGGGCGATGTTAAACGTATCGACCATGACACCGCTGAACACCAGAAAGTACACCGAGTCACCGAATCTCACCTTGCTAAGCGTGAAGCCGCTATGTGGCTGTCTGACGACGAGAAAGACTACTTATCATTAGACTATTCGCCAATGATCAAGCCAGACGATGTTGTTGCTTATAAAAAAGATGGTGTACAAGAAGGCGTATACAAAAAGCTGCGCCTAGGAAAATACTCTATTCAAGCCAAGCTCGACCTTCATAGGAAAACACTGAAAGACGCACGTAACGAAGTGCTTTCATTTTTGCGTCAGTGTTTAAGAATGGATGTTCGTACCGTCATCATTGTTCATGGTAAGGGTGAGCGTTCGAATCCACCTGCAATGATGAAAAGCTACGTGGCAAATTGGCTAACACAAATCAACGACGTTCAATGTGTTCATTCTGCTCAGCAATTTCATGGTGGTACGGGCGCAGTCTACGTAATGCTCAGAAAGAGTAATGAGAAAAAGCTAGAGAACAGAGAGCGCCATCAAAAACGCACCAGTTAATAGGTTGAGATAGATAAATGGACTAGTAACGATTTTGCATCAAGATCGATATTTCGTGCCTAGACTCACACCAAGTGCTAAAATTACCTCAGTTAACGAATTTCAACTCAAAGCAACTATCCAAAGGTTGCTTTTTGTTTATCTACATTTCCGTTGTGAAACGCTAAGAGAATATCATGTCACAAGAATCCCAAGCTAAACGCCTTAATAAATACATCAGTGAAACTGGTTTTTGCTCACGCCGCGAAGCCGATAAACTGATTGATGCAGGCCGAGTTACTATTAACGGTAAGATCCCTGAAATGGGTACTAAAGTCTTGCCAGGTGATGATGTTGAGATCGACAATAAGCCTGTTCGCTCAAAAGAGAAGCCGATTTACATTGCTCTCAATAAACCAACAGGTATCACCTGTACGACTGAGCGTGATATTCCTGGCAACATCGTCGACTTTATTGGCCACCACAAGCGCATTTTCCCGATTGGTCGTCTAGATAAGCCTTCTGATGGCCTTATCTTCCTAACCAATGACGGCGACATCGTAAACAAGATCCTACGTGCAGGTAACAACCACGAGAAAGAATACGTGGTGCGTGTAGATAAGCCGATTACGACGGAATTCTTGAAGCAAATGGGCGCTGGCGTTCACATTCTCGATACAGTCACTTTGCCATGTAAAGTAGAGAAAGAGACTAAGTTCTCATTCCGAATTACGCTAACACAAGGCCTTAACCGCCAAATTCGCCGTATGTGTGAAGCGCTCGGTTATGAAGTATTTAAGCTACGCCGTGTTCGTATTATGAATATCTCACTAGACGGTATTCCTAACGGCAAATGGCGCTACCTGAGCGACGAAGAGATCACTGAAATTTTAGCGATGTGTGAAGGCTCAGTAAGTACGGAAGATGCGTCAAAAATGAACGCGAAAGGTCAACGCATTCGCAAAGCGACTGACGCGAAACTTTTTGATAGCCGTGAAGAGAACCAAGCTTCAACAGCGCGCCGTAATCAAAACGAGAACCGTACTCGCACTTACCGCGGTAACAATGCGGATGAATTCCGTCATGCACCTAACTCAAAGCGTGGCCGCAATTCATCAAATGGTGAAAGCGGTGGTAATACCGAGAACTGGAAATCGAACTCTCGTTCAGAGCGTTCTAATTCAGATAGAAACCGTTCGGATCGCAATCGCACAGATCGCGATAATACAGATCGTAGAAGCGGTAAGCCGGCAAACCGCAGCCAAGATTCAAACAGACCGAACAAACCTGCACCAAAGCGTGTTGGTGGTACTTTAGGTCTGAAGAAGTAGTCTGAATCAGTAAGACGAGACACTCGATATAAAAACGCCCGCTAGATTAGTCTAGCGGGCGTTTTTGTTGGTCATTCGATAGTTTTATCATCATGACAACAATCTATAAACATAGATCAGCAAACTGGCCGCGAGTCAGCAGTGTTAAGTCTTTTGGGTCTAATTCAATCTCTAGCCCACGCTTACCTGCACTCACACATATCGTTTCAAAACCTGTCGCACTGGAATGAACGAAGGTAGGTAGTGCTTTCTTCTGACCAAGCGGACTAATTCCCCCCACGACATAACCCGTGGTTTTCTGAGCAATATCTGGATCAGCCATCTCTGCTTTTTTGCCTTTCGCCGCTTTTGCCGCAAGCTTCAGGTTTAGCTTCTGATCAACGGGAATAACGGCGACTGCCAAATCTTTCGCCACACCATTCAAGCAGAACAACAGCGTTTTGAATACACGTTTGGGATCTTGACCAAGCGCTTCAACGGCTTCTAAACCATAGTTCGTATTATTCGCATCATGATGATACTGATGCACACTATGAGCGATTTTCTTTTTCTTGGCGAGATTGATTGCAGGGGTCATAACAAATCCAAACGATAGATAAACAAAAAGCGACGCCGAGGCGTCGCTTTAGTTAAATTTATCATGGTGCTAGAGTCAATCTAATTTAGCACCTATTGATACAATTACTTGTAAACCATTTGGCCTGAAGGCGCGTACTTGTTCACGTCAACCGGGCTGTTTGCTTCTAGGTACTCTTTCAGTACTTCAGCATCAACAAAACCAGTATTTACGTAACCTGGGTGGTCAGACAGTTTAGGGTAACCGTCACCACCAGCAGCGTTAAAGCTTGGTACTGTGAAACGGTATGTTTCGTCTAGACGAAGCTGTTTGCCACTGATGAATACATTCGATACTTCACCGTTTGCTACTGTCATTGAGATACCAGCAAACTGAGCGTAAGCACCAGAATCGATTGGTTTAGTTGCCACTACATTTAGGTAATCTAGAACTTCTTTACCCGTCATGTCTGTGTAAGTCAGGATGTTTGCAAAAGGTTGTACTGTTAGCACGTCTTTGTAAGTGACATTACCGGCTTCAATTGAGTCACGAACGCCACCAGAGTTCATCACAGCGAAGTCTGCTTTTGCACGCTCCATGTGAGAAGTCGCAATTAAACGACCTAGGTTGGTCTGTTGGAAGCGAACGACGTTACGATCGCCTTCAAGCTTGCCATTTGTTTCAGCAATCTTAACTTCAAGTTGTGCTTGACCTTGCTCTTGGAAAGGACGTAGGAATTCAAGTAGCTCTGGGTCTTGTGCGATTTCATCTTGAATAAGAACACGTTGCTTCTTACCGTCGATCTTAACTTTCTTCTTAAGGTTAACTGGAATCAGGTCGTAGCTCACCATCTCTAGCTCGCCATTACGGAATTCGTAATCAGCACGACCTACGTACTTGCCCCACTCGTGAGCTTGAACGATGTAAGTACCGTTCTGTACGTCAGGCTTACACTCATCACCCGGCTTGAAGTTTTTCTTCGCAACGTTAGGGCCTTCCATACATACAGGCTCTTGAGAGTGACCACCAACGATCATGTCTAGATCGCCTTCGTTTAGGTAACGAGCAAGTGCGACATCACCCGGAGCATTAACACCACGTTGACCGTTCTCGTAGTGACCCATATGAGTCACAGCAAAGATTAGATCAGGTTTTTCTGTTTCTTTAAGTTCAGCGACTAGCTTCTTCGCTTCTTCTTTAGGATCACGGAAGTCGATGCCTGCGATAAATTCAGGGTTACCAATCTTTTGAGTATCTTCAGTTGTTAAACCAATAACCGCAATCTTGATGCCTTGCTTTTCGAACATCTCGTAAGCTTGGAACTTACGTTCACCTGTCGCTTTATCGTAGATGTTTGCAGATAGCATTGGGAAATTAGCCCAGTCAATCTGCTTTTCTAGTACGTCTAAAGAGTTATCAAACTCGTGGTTACCCAATGCCATTGCATCGTAACCAATTTTGTTCATACCTTTAAAATCAGGTTCTGCGTCCTGAAGGTCTGACTCTGGAACACCCGTGTTGATGTCACCGCCAGATAGAAGCAACACGCTACCGCCTTCTGCTTCAACTTCTGAACGAAGTTGGTCAACTAGCGTTTTACGTGCAGACATGCCGTATTCGCCATATTTATTCTGCCAGAAACGACCATGGTTATCGTTTGTGTGAAGAATCGTTAGCTTGTAAGTTTCGTCTTGGTTCCAATCATGAGCTGATTGAGACGCACACCCAGCTAGAGTAGCTAGAATTGCAGCACTTAGTGCTGTCTTTAGAATAAGGCGTTGCTTCATTGTCATACCTTTGAACTTTTTAGGGAATCCACTGCTTTTTATAATCTATTGCGACCCCTTTCCTGGAGTTCGAACAATAAGACTTCAACATGACTAATCTTAAATTAACATTCTAGATGTAACACGACGATTTCATATTTATGTCGAATTGGTCACGCATAGGTCAACAGTTAAGTGTAACAAAATTATGAGATTACACTCAAACTTCCCCTGCATCACAAGCAATCGTTTACTTACAAAGTGTGATGAATATCAGTAATTTACTGCAAACAGGACTGACCTCACACTCATATAAGAGTTTCTTAGGTAATAACCCGCCACGTTAACAACTCTTTAAATGAACGGTTTATGTTCGGCTGATTTTACGATGTCTCGTCCTAAAATACGTTGACAGTATTTCTACTAAGCCAACAGCATCAGCTGTTGGCTTTTTTCATGCACCTCATTTGGAGTTTTCATCCTGAGACTAAGGTGCGGCCTCATATTGTTATAGGTACTTATAGACTCTTTTACTAGTTGTTTAAGCTCTCCGAGGTTTTTACACTTATTAAGTAAGAACTCTTGTTTCAGTATTCCATTTACTCTCTCTGCTAATGCATTTTGATAGCAGTCATAACCGTCTGTCATCGAGGGGCTTATGCCGCTACTTTTCAACTTATCTTGATAAACACCGGAGCAATACTGGAGACCACGATCAGAGTGATGGATACACGAACGATGATATTGACGCCCCTTAATAGCCATATCTAGCGCTTTCACAACATCCGTCGCCTTCATTTCGTTGCTCAGCTCGTAGCCCATAATTTTCCGACTAAACGCATCAGTTACCAATGAGAGATAGTGAATGCCTTCATCTGATTGGATATAGGTAATATCACTTACTAACACACCCTCTGGAGTGCATGGTTTGTAGTTCTTTAATAAGTTCGGATGTTTTTTCATCCAATGCTTACTGTTTGTCGTTTTCGTAAAACTACGTTTAGGTCTTACCAATAACCGTTCATCACGTAAGTAGTTGAAAAGAGCATCCCGACCTAACTTGATACCTTGTTCTTGCAACTTTGGCTTAAGTAAAAAGTAGAGCTTTCTAGTGCCAACCCGAGGCATATAACGTCTAATATCCAACACCATTTGTTTGATGGGTTTAAGTTCCAACTGGCGATGAACAGCTCGCTTTTCTCGTTGATAAACGCTTTGTCTCGTTATCCCGCATAGCTTACATACTCGAACTAAACTTATTCCTTCTTGTTCTTGAAGGCTTCTTGCTCCTTGGTGAGATACTTTTTTCTGAGGCTAGTTCCGTGTTCAGCATCAAGAATATCAACCACTCTATTTAAAAAGAGATTCTTGATTTTTTCGTCTTCCAGCTCTTTCTCAAGACGCTTTATTTTCTGTGCTGGTGACTCTTTAGGCTTAGTTGATTGGTGCATGGTATTCATCCTTGGAGTTTGCGCCCAATTCATCTTACCGTGCTTTCGAAGCCAAGTTAAAACAGTTGAACGGCCTTGGATACCATAAATGGTTTGGGCTTGTTTATATGTCATATCGCCTCTTTCTACAGCGGCGACGACCTGTAATTTAAAGCCTAGTGTGTAATCACGCTGAGTGCGCTTAACGTAGGTATTATTTGAAGTAGCCATAATTCGTCCTCAATGTGTAAACACATTTCAGGACGGGACACGAGATTAAAAAAAGCCCAATTCAGAGAACTGGGCTTTCTTAGATCAACTTTGTGAAATAACGTTTCCGTTACTTCACATCCATCTCAATTATTTAATATCAATATGCTCAAAGCCTTTGATAAGGTCATCAAGTGCTTTCATCTGCTTCAAGAACGGCTCTAGTTTGTCTAGAGGTAGCGCAGATGGGCCATCACAACGAGCTTGGTCTGGGTTTGGGTGAGCTTCAATGAACAGACCCGCAATACCCGTAGCAAGACCCGCTTTAGCAAGTTCAACCGTTTGCTCACGACGACCGCCAGATGCAGCACCTGATGGGTCACGCATTTGTAGAGAGTGCGTCACGTCGAAGATGATTGGGCTACCGTTTGAAGACTTCTTCATTACGCCAAAGCCAAGCATATCCACAACAAGGTTATCGTAACCCATGCAAGCGCCACGCTCACAAAGGATGATGTTGTCATTACCGCACTCAGCGAACTTATCAACGATGTTGCCAACTTGATTCGGGCTCATGAACTGAGGCTTCTTCACGTTGATTACTGCGCCAGTCTTAGCCATTGCTTCAACAAGATCAGTTTGACGAGCTAGGAATGCAGGTAGTTGGATTACATCAACCACATCCGCAACAGGCTGAGCTTGAGCTTCTGTGTGGATATCAGTAATGATCTTCACGCCGAAAGTATCTTTCAGCTCTTGGAAGATTTTGAGACCTTCTTCCATTCCTGGACCACGGTATGAATGAACTGAGCTGCGGTTCGCTTTATCAAAAGACGCCTTAAATACGTAAGGGATGCCCAGCTTCTCGGTTACTTTTACATAGTGCTCACAGATCTGCATAGCAAGATCGCGAGATTCAAGAACGTTCATGCCTGCAAATAGCGTAAATGGCTTGTCGTTAGCAATTGGCATATCGCCAATATGAACTGTTTTCTGTTCCATCATATTCTCTCTAAATAATTATTAATTAGTGAACGACCACTGTCTTTTCGTTCATGACGTTCACTTGAGATTTCAGTAACTCAGATGCCGGGTCATCTGGGCATTGGTCGATAAAGTATTGATAATCGGTTGCGGCTACTTGGTGACAGTCTAGCTGCTGATAGATAAAACCGCGGTCACGGATTTCATATGGGTCATCAGGTACAAACGTCAAAGCAAGGTCAGTACACTTCAATGCAAGTGTATAACGCTCTTCTCGCAGTAGTGCACTCTTGAGCAGGGCTAACCACTTACCAATAATTGTTGGGTGGTCGGCGACTTCTAAGTGCTCAGGTTTCACCTTAGCTAATGGGCCATCATGGCCAATTAACCATGCTCGCAGCGTTTGTTCGCCAACATACTCACCGTTATAAGGGTTAATATAGGCTGCAGCTTGCCCGTACCAACTTACTTTAAGTAAGAATTGAGTCGGGAAAGAGACGCCCTCTACAGGAAAGCCTAGCTTGCGACCTAGAAAAAGAAAGATCGCCCCCAGACTCACTGGAATGCCTTTCTTTCTCTCAAGCACTTTATCGATGAACGCGTTTTCCGAAGAGAAATACGCATCTTTATCGCCAGCAAAACCCCATTCATAAAAGAATAGTCGAATAAAAGATTCAAACTTCTGCTGTTCATCGGTTTCATTAACCAAAGCAAACTCGGCGTCTTTTAACAATCTCGCCAGCTCTTGCTCTGCCCAACTGTCTTGAGTTTCTGGGTTAATCGCTTTATTTAAGATCAATGCACCTTCAGCTAACTCTAGCTGGTCAAAGTCTTCATCAAAAAATTCGTACATAGATAGTTAACCGAAATAAGGAGATAATTAACCGAAAAATGTTGGTGTCTTGGTCATTGCGATTTTGCCTGCCATCGCTAACCAGCCAAGCGCACCAAAGAAAGAGAATACTCTCAGTAGCTTGTTTTTACCTAGCTTAAGCGCAAAGAAACCTAATGCGATGTAAGCCATAACACAAGTTAGTTTTTCGGTTAACCATGGTGCTGCTGGTGTAAATGGAATAAAGCCAGTGATGAAAATCAAACCAATGCCCGATAGCAATAGCAACGAGTCATTGATATGAGGGAAACGCTGCAAGAAAGGATGCTTAAGCTTAGGTGAGTTAGCCATCATAAGAGCGAAACGAATCGAGAGAAGTAGCGCACTTATAGCAATCGTTAATAGGTGAAAATGTTTTAGACCTTCGTACATGGTATTCCTTTATATTTTTATATGTGCTTTCGTTAACACGAGCCTCACAATACCCGTTAATGCTCTGTGGTTCTGCATAAAATCTCTGTATTTCTGCGTTAAATGCATTATCGGGTTAAATGTATTGTCGAGTTAAAGGTATCAATTTAGCAAGTTCATCATCCATTGCTCACAAGACGATTAACAATCACTAACTATGAACAGTAACGACCCAATGTCACTCGGTCATTACCACCGTAATCTTTCTCTGTGACAACATCGAGATAACCGAGCGCCTGCATAATCTCACGAACTGCCAAACCTTGGTCATAGCCGTGTTCAAATGCTAACCAACCTTCATTTTCCAAAAAGCCACGTGCGTTTTCAGAAATGTATCGAATATCTGCAAGCCCTTTCTCTTCAGCAACCAGTGCTGTGATCGGCTCAAAACGCACATCGCCTTGAGACAAATGAGGATCATTCTTCTCAATGTATGGCGGGTTAGAAACAATCAGAGAGAATTTCACAACGCCTTCAGAGCTCAAAGGCTCAAACCAACTACCATGCAAAAAAGTCGCATTGGTGATGTTGAGACGCTGTGCATTCTCTGTCGCAAGCTGCTGCGCTTCAGGGCGAAGATCAATACCCGTCACCTGTCGATTCGGCATCTCAGACGCCAATGCTAACGCGATAGCACCTGTACCTGTCCCTAAATCGAGAATCGCGCCTTGCTTGCCAAAGGTTTTATCCAACGCTACTTCAACCAAACGCTCGGTATCTGGGCGTGGGATTAATGTAGAAGGGGAAACTTTTAACGGCAGTGACCAAAACTCACGCTCACCGATAATGTAAGCCACAGGCTCACCGGTTAAGCGACGTTTTAGAAGGGCATTGAATTCAGACTCTTGCTCAGAGGTGAGATGCTTCTCAGGCCAAGTCAGTAGGTAAGATCTTGGTTTATCTAAGGCGTGACAAAGCAGTACCGCGGCATCAATAGAGGGTGATGTGTTATCACCCTCTTGAAGCTTTACGATTGCTGCTTTTAAAGCACTTTCAACCGTATATGCTGACTGCATACTGGTTAGTTGTTCTCTGCAAGTGCAGCAAGCTGATCGGCTTGGTGCTCTTGAAGTACAGGATCAAGCAAGCTTTGCATGTCACCTTCAAGTACTTCGTTAAGACGGTAAATTGTAAGGTTGATACGGTGATCCGAAACACGGCCTTGTGGGTAGTTGTACGTACGAATACGGTCACTACGGTCACCCGAACCTAGTAGGTTACGACGTGTATCAGAAACCGCTGCCGCGCGGCGCTCTTCTTCTGCTTGAACAATACGAGCAGCAAGAACAGCCATCGCTTTCGCTTTGTTTTTATGCTGAGAACGCTCGTCCTGACACTCTACTACTGTACCCGTTGGTAAGTGAGTAATACGGATTGCTGAATCCGTGGTGTTAACGTGCTGACCACCCGCGCCTGATGCACGGAAAGTATCAATTTTAAGGTCGCCCGCTTTGATTTCTGGAAGATCCGCTTCTGGGATCTCAGGCATAACCGCAACCGTACATGCTGACGTGTGAACACGGCCTTGAGATTCGGTTTCAGGTACACGTTGTACACGGTGACCGCCTGACTCAAACTTCATGGTGCCGTAAACAGCGTCGCCACTAACCTTAGCGATCATCTCTTTGTAGCCGCCTTGCTCAGAAGCATTGCTGCTCATGATTTCAACACGCCAACCTTTCTTCTCAGCAAACTTAGAGTACATACGGAACAGGTTGCCCGCGAAGATACCTGCTTCATCACCACCCGCACCTGCGCGGATTTCTAGGAAACAGTTACGCTCATCGTTTGGATCTTTTGGAATCAGAAGGATCTGTAGCTCATCAGTCAGACGCTCAATTGCTGCTTTCGCATCTTTGATTTCATCTTGAGCCATTTCACGCATTTCTGCGTCGTCTTCGTTTGCCATCTCTTCAGCAGCTTCTAGATCTTCTTTCGCTTGCTGGTATGACTGGAAGCAAGCTGTCACTTCTTCAAGTTGAGAGTATTCTTTCGAAAGTGCACGGAATTTGTCTTGATTCCCGATTACATCTGGATCACCAAGTAGATGTTGAACTTCTTCATAGCGTTCAACAAGTGTTTCAAGCTTTACTAGAATCGAGGCTTTCATAATGTCTTATCTTGTTGGAGGTCTAATATTATTGAGGGTTTTCTAAGCCCAAACTCTGTCTAATGACCATTAATTTTGCAGGTTCTCCTTGCTCAGCTGCACTTTGAAGTGCGCGCGTTGGAGCATGGATCAATTTGTTTGTGAGCTTATTGCTGAGCTCGAGTAAAACTTTTTCAGGGTCACCGCCAGCGGCAAGCGATTGTAAACTTTTACTTAATAATTCTTCGCGGATTTCGTTAGCCGATTTACGGTAATCTCGAATACTGTCTACCGCTTGTAAAGAGCGCATCCAACTCATGAACGCGGCACTTTCTTCACTGACGATCGCTTCAGCTTGAATCGCTTCAACTTTACGTTGTTCGATATTGCCATCAACAATCGACTGCAAATCATCAACCGAATAAAGGTAGGCATCATTTAGATCACCAACCTGCGATTCCACATCACGTGGAACGGCAATATCAACCAATAACATCGGCTGATGCTTTCTTGTTTTTAGAGCAGTCTCAACCATACCCTTACCGATAATAGGCAATGGACTTGCGGTTGAGCTAATTACGATGTCCGCTCGATGAAGATGATCAGGGATCTCATTCAAGCTGATCACTTCAGCACCAAATTCTTCTGCTAGCCCTAGAGCACGTTCTCGAGTTCGGTTCGCCACAATCATTTTTGTACAGCCATTCGCCGAAAGGTGCTTAGCCACCAGCTCAATGGTTTCACCCGCACCAACCAGTAACACGGTTGAATCTGCGATGGATTCAAAAATATGCTTGGCTAAGGTACAGGCTGCGTAAGCTACAGAAACCGCGCTTCCGCCGATTTCAGTTTCAGTTCGAACACGCTTCGCAACAGAAAATGATTTCTGGAATAGTTTTTCCATTGAAGCATCAACGGATTTGTTCTCTCGCGAGTCCGTATACGCTTGCTTCACCTGACCTAAGATCTGCGGTTCACCCAAGACTAAAGAGTCCAAACCACAAGCAACGCGCATTAAGTGTTTAATCACCGCCTGCTCTTCATGGATATAAAGGCTTGGCTTTAGCTCTTCTGGGCTCACTTGATGGAAAACTGACAACCAATCGATGAGCTTGTTTTTTGCCACGCCTTTGACGTCACAATACACTTCAGTTCGATTACAGGTAGAAAGTATGACACTTCCATTTACGTGTGCATTTGCGTTAAGTTGCTTGAGTGCCTCAGATAATTTATCTGGACCAAAAGCGACTTTTTCTCGCAATTCAACCGACGCTGTATTGTGATTGATACCTACGGCAAGCAAAGACATGTATCAGAAGTTCTCGATCAGGGAATGGAAACAAGGGGCGAATTTTACTTGATGCATGGCTCTATTTAAAGAGCAAGCGGGATTTGTTTTCCTGACTTCGTGAATTCAATGCTATAGTTGAGACGTTTTTTAGATAAATTTGAACAAGTTGTGAGCAAATATGAGCAAGCTTCGTAAAATCACGTCTCTTATTTTTATAACCATAATTATGGTGGGTTGCTCGTCTATCCCAGAACAACCGACCAGCGTCGAGTGGCAAAGTCACCAAGATCGGCTTTTACAGATAGAAAACTATCAAGCCTCAGGCAAGCTCGCTTACATTTCTCCAGAGCAACGCCAAAGCCTAAATTTCATTTGGAAACATTCCCCAAATCAGAGTCAATTGAGGCTCACTACTTTCCTTGGTCAAACCGCCTTGAACCTCACAATTGACAGTTCGGGTGCCAAGGTAGTCACTTATGATGATCAGGTGTTCACTCACGCAAGTGCATCCGTATTGGTAGAGCAACTTACTGGATTACAGATTCCCATTGACCATTTACCACAATGGTTCCTTGGCATTCCAGACCAAGCTGACAGCTACCAGTTAAATACAACTAACACGCTTGAGTCTCTAACCAAACAAGTCAGCAGCCAGCTATGGACACTGAACTTCGCTAACTATCGCAATACAGAGATGCCGAATAAGCAACTATCGGGTGAAGACAACACTAAGGTAGAGATAATCCCACTCCCTACTCGATTGTCATTCAAGCAAGACAATAACAAAATCAACATTGTAGTTTCGAAGTGGACACTGAAAAGATGATAACAACGCCAACCCATTGGCCTTCTCCGGCTAAACTGAATTTATTTCTCTATATCACTGGTCGACGTGACAATGGCTATCACGAACTTCAAACTTTATTTCAGTTTGTCGATTTTGGTGATGAACTGACGGTTACCGCAAACTCAGAAACTAGCTCGATAACAATCACACCAGAAATCCCTGGGGTAGCACTTGAAGACAACCTGATCTGGAAAGCCGCTACTGCACTTCAACAGTACACCTCAACCTCTTTCGGTGCCGATATTGAGCTAAAGAAAGTGCTACCAATGGGTGGTGGTATTGGCGGAGGCTCTTCAAATGCTGCAACTGTGTTAGTGGCGCTTAATTACTTGTGGCAACTGAATCTTTCTGAGGATCAACTTGCAGAGATCGGTCTGAACCTTGGCGCTGATGTACCAGTGTTTGTGCGAGGCCATGCCGCCTTTGCTGAAGGCGTTGGTGAGCAGTTGCTACCTGCTAATCCGGATGAAAAATGGTATCTCGTGATTAAGCCTCAAGTGAGCATAGCAACTGTAGACATATTCACACATTCAGAATTAACTCGAAATACGCCGAAGCGAGCGCTATCAACGCTTCTAGAGCAAGAATACGTAAACGATTGCGAAAAAATTGTTCGAATGCTGTACCCAGAGGTTGATAAGCAACTTTCATGGCTGCTACAATACGCGCCGTCGAGATTGACTGGCACAGGTTCGTGCGTTTTTGCTGAATTTAGCAGCAAAAAAGAAGCCGAATTGGTGCTAGAAAAACTGCCTGACGCCGTTTCCGCATTTGTAGCGAAAGGACGAAACACTTCTCCTTTAAAAGAAACGTTGGCTGAATACCACTCAGCCCACCCACAATCTATTTAAAACTGGACGCAACCCGAGGTTTCCACCGTGCCTGATATGAAGCTATTTGCTGGTAACGCAACACCTGAACTAGCCCAACGTATTGCTGATCGTCTATACATCTCTCTTGGCGATGCTACTGTAGACCGTTTTTCTGATGGCGAAGTCGCTGTTCAAATCAATGAAAACGTTCGTGGTAGCGATGTATTCCTGATTCAATCAACTTGTGCACCAACCAATGACAACCTAATGGAATTGGTGGTAATGATTGACGCAATGCGCCGTGCTTCTGCTGGCCGTATTACTGCTGTAATCCCTTACTTCGGTTATGCCCGTCAAGATCGTCGTGTACGTTCTGCACGTGTGCCAATTACTGCAAAAGTTGTTGCAGATTTCCTTTCTAACGTTGGCGTAGACCGCGTTCTTACTATCGACCTACACGCAGAGCAAATCCAAGGCTTCTTCGATGTACCAGTTGATAACATCTTCGGTACTCCTGTTCTTCTAGAAGACATGGCTAACCGTGGCCTAGAAAACCCAGTTGTGGTTTCTCCAGACCTTGGTGGTGTTGTACGTGCTCGTGCAACGGCTAAAGCGCTAGGTGACGTTGATATCGCTATCGTTGATAAGCGTCGTCCACGTGCTAACGTTTCTGAAGTAATGAACCTAATCGGTGATGTTGAAGGCCGCGACTGCGTGATCGTTGATGACATGATCGATACAGGTGGCACACTATGTAAAGCAGCTGAAGCGCTTAAAGAGCGCGGTGCTAAGCGTGTATTCGCTTACGCAACTCACGCTGTTTTCTCTGGTACTGCTGCAAACAACATCAAGAACTCTGTTCTAGACCAAGTTATCGTAACGGATTCTATCTCTCTATCTCCAGAGATGGCTGCGACGGGTAAAGTGACAACACTTAGCCTTTCTCGCATGCTTGCTGAAGCGATTCGTCGTATCAGCAACGAAGAATCAATCTCAGCGATGTTCAACTAATCAAAGCCCAATAGCTTTTTTTACAAAAGCTTGGTTTTAGAAACACGCGAGAGAAAGATATTAAGCACTTCAGTCAATGAAGTGCTTTTTTTATGTCTGAGTAATATTGCACTGCTAGTTATCACAAACAGGAATAATCGCGCAGCTATCAGCTAGCTCGCACCTTTTTCATAAACTGTGATATCATACGGCGCTTTTTGAAATCCCAAGAGAGATCCATACCTTGAGCCAACAAATAAAACTTCTCGTTGGACTGGCTAATCCAGGTCCAGAATACGCCAAAACTCGCCACAACGCGGGCGCTTGGGTAGTTGAAGAATTAGCGCGTGTACATAACGTGACACTAAAGAACGAACCAAAGTTCTTTGGCCTAACGGGTCGTATCATGGTTCACGGTGAAGATCTTCGTTTGCTGATCCCAACGACTTTTATGAACTTGTCAGGCAAAGCAGTTGCAGCCTTAGCAAAGTTCTACCAAATTAAACCAGAAGAGATCATGGTCGCTCACGATGAGTTAGATCTGCCTCCTGGTATTGGAAAGTTTAAAAAAGGTGGTGGTCATGGCGGACATAATGGTCTGAAAGACATCATCAGCAAGCAGGGTAACAATAAAGAATTCTATCGTCTTAGATTAGGCATCGGCCATCCAGGACACAAAGATAAAGTTGCAGGTTATGTATTAGGCAAAGCTCCTCAAAAAGAGCAAGAGTGTATCGAGGCCGTCGTTGACGAATCGGTTCGCAGCCTAGACATCTTATTAAAAGATGGCCTACCAAAAGCACAAAATCGCTTACATACGTTCAAAGCAGAATAAGGTTTATATCATGGGTTTTAAATGTGGCATCGTTGGTCTACCAAACGTTGGTAAGTCAACTCTGTTTAACGCACTGACTAAAGCAGGCATCGAAGCAGCAAACTTTCCATTTTGTACGATCGAACCAAACACAGGTATCGTTCCGGTTCCAGATCTACGCTTAGATGCATTAGCAAAAATTGTTAATCCACAGAAGATCCTTCCAACGACAATGGAATTCGTAGATATCGCGGGCCTAGTTGCTGGCGCATCTAAAGGTGAAGGTCTTGGTAACAAATTCCTAGCTAACATCCGTGAAACTGACGCTATCGGTCACGTTGTACGCTGCTTTGAAAATGAAAACATTGTTCACGTTGCTGGCAAAGTATCTCCAATTGAAGATATCGAAGTGATCAACCTAGAACTTGCACTGGCTGACTTAGACAGCTGTGAGCGTGCAATTCAACGTAACGCGAAGAAAGCGAAAGGCGGCGACAAAGACGCTAAATTCGAAATCACTGTACTAGAAAAGCTACTTCCAGTTCTAACTGAAGGTGGTATGGCACGTACTGTTGAACTTGGCAAAGAAGAAGCGGCAGCAATCGGCTACCTAAACTTCCTAACGCTTAAGCCAACAATGTACATCGCAAACGTTGCAGAAGATGGTTTTGAAAATAACCCATACCTAGACGCTGTTCGTGAATACGCAGAAAACGAAAACAACGTTGTTGTTGCTGTTTGTGCAGCAATCGAATCAGAGCTTTCTGAGCTTGATGACGAAGATCGCGAAGAGTTCCTTGCGGATATGGGTATCGAAGAACCAGGTCTTAACCGAGTGATCCGCTCTGGTTACGAACTACTGACTCTTCAGACTTACTTCACAGCTGGTGTTAAAGAAGTTCGTGCTTGGACAATCCCTGTAGGTGCAACTGCGCCACAAGCAGCGGGTAAGATCCACACAGACTTCGAGAAAGGTTTCATCCGTGCTGAAGTTGTTGGATTCGATCACTTCATCGAATTTAACGGTGAGAGCGGTGCGAAAGACGCAGGTAAATGGCGCCTTGAAGGTAAAGAATACATCGTTAAAGATGGTGACGTTGTTCACTTCCGCTTCAATGTATAATTCTGATTAAACATCTAGAAAAAAGGCCAGTGAATTCACTGGCCTTTTTGTTTTTCCCCTTTCTAAATTGTCCCTCACCAGAAACTTAACTTCCTATATATATCGCCTTTTAGACCTGTTTTTTGTCGACAAATACGCCTCTTTGCCTAAAAAGAAACCGAACAGATGTTTATTCGCGATTTATTCAAAAAAAAAGTTGACGGGTTTCACTCAACTCCGCATAATGCGCCCCGTTCACAGCGAAGCGGCAACGTTTCGAAATGAGCAACAATATGGAAATGGCTACTTAGCTCAGTTGGTTAGAGCACATCACTCATAATGATGGGGTCGCAGGTTCAAATCCCGCAGTAGCCACCATTTCCTAAGCACTCTATTTGATATTAAAGTTTGTCTTTAGTAACAAAGAGTTTTTAGGAAATAACGCGGTCGTGGCGGAATTGGTAGACGCACCAGATTTAGGTTCTGGCGCCGAGAGGTGTGAGAGTTCAAGTCTCTCCGACCGCACCATTATTTAGAATGTGTTTAAGATATCATTGTTGGGCTATCGCCAAGCGGTAAGGCACCGGCTTTTGATGCCGGCATTCCCTGGTTCGAATCCAGGTAGCCCAGCCACTATTTAAAGTGTAATTATCTTTAAAAAGATAATGGCATTGAAAGCAAGATTATATTATATTGTCTCGCTCTCAGATGGCTACTTAGCTCAGTTGGTTAGAGCACATCACTCATAATGATGGGGTCGCAGGTTCAAATCCCGCAGTAGCCACCATTCTTTCTTCGAGAAAGAAAAGACAACGTTATATTGAATCAC
>NZ_JBFRJZ010000008.1:0-408 GCF_041469125.1 Vibrio sp. 10N.286.51.E5
TAATGAGCGATCATGAACTGCTTGAGTGGCATTCCCCATCGGATAAGGGTTTAGCATCGCTGCACGGTAATGAGCGATCATGAATGGCTTGAGTGGCATGCCCCATCGGATAAGGGTTTAGCATCGCTGCACAGTAATGAGCGAACAATTTCTATTTCATCTAATGAACCCGCGAACGATTGATTTAAAAACTGGGTTGTATTTATACGACTTAGGTGATTTGTCCGGATTTTATACTGGTCACATATTGGTCAGTCGTAAATATTTCAATGGCTTATGTATCGCTGTTTTTCCTGACCATCGCCCTCAACATTCTGAACTAGATATGACTGCACTGGCTGACTGTATTGAGTCCGTATTTGAAAATGATATGACTGTACGGCTTGATTATACCGAGTCAGTTTTTGA